>JAQBZS010000118.1 GCA_027622115.1 Planctomycetota bacterium
GCAACATTAATAAGCGTGAGCGAGGCACCCCGTGTTTCCAACCCACCGCATGCGACGTCTCCGGACGCACCCCAGACTCCGCGACATGGTGCGCGAAACATCGCTGACGCCCAACGACTTCATCTTGCCGTTATTCGTGCGTTGCGGCGAAAACCAGCGCATTCCGATCTCATCCATGCCCGGCCATGACCAGATGACGCTGGATCATCTACCGGCCGAGATCGCGGAAATCGAATCGTTGGGCATTCCGGCCGTCATCCTGTTCGGCCTTCCCGAAACGAAGGACGACGTCGGCAGCGACGCCTTCAACGACGACGGCATCATTCAACGGGCCTTGCGAACCATCAAAGCCACCGGTAGCGGCCTGCTGGTGATGACGGACGTTTGCTTCTGTGAATACACCGACCACGGTCACTGCGGCATCATCAACGAGCGGCACGGACTCCTTGATGTGGACAACGACGCCACATTGCCAATGTTGGTCCAAGAAGCCGTCAGCCACGCTCGCGCGGGCGCGGATGTGATTGCCCCGAGCGGCATGATGGACGGCATGATTGGGGCCTTGCGACACGGATTGGATGAAGCCGAATTTGAGAACTTGCCGATCCTCAGCTATGCCGCCAAGTATTCGTCCGCGTTTTACGGCCCGTTTCGAGAAGCCGCCGACAGCGCTCCGCAATTCGGAGATCGGCGGACCTATCAAATGGATCCGGCCAACGGTCGAGAAGCCTTGCGAGAAGTTGCGCTCGATCTGGCCGAAGGGGCTGACATGCTGATGGTCAAACCCGCCTTGAGTTATCTCGACGTGATCCATCGAGTGAAAACTGCACACCCAGACGTGCCGCTCGCGGCGTACAACGTGAGCGGCGAGTTTGCGATGGTCAAAGCGGCCGCCGAACGCGGTTGGGTCGACGAACAGCGGATCGCGTTGGAAATCTTGACTTCAATCAAACGCGCCGGCGCGGACATGATCCTGACGTATTTCGCAAAGGATGCCTCGCGCTGGCTGAGTTAGAAGCTATCTGAAAGCTATCTGAAAAAGGGGGCTGACCCTTTGGAGGCCTCGCTATACCCCGGCAAAAACTGAGGCCGGAGAGGGTCAGACCCCTTTTTCAGCTAGCTTCTAGGGACGCGCACAAAACTGATCGTTGGAACGAGGTGTCGTATGCAATTTGGAATTGGGGTTATCGGTGCCACGGGGTTTATCGGCACGCCGTATCGTGAAGAGATTCGTGCATGCCGAGACGCGAAGATCATCGCGCTGTGTGCTCGCCGCATGGATCGCTTGGAAGCCGCCCAAGTCGCCGATGGGGCCGACTTGATTACGCAGCGTTGGCAGGATGTCGTTGAACATCCGGACGTGAATGTCGTGCTGGTGCTCACACCCGACGCCTTGCATTACGAAGCCGTGCTCGCGTGTGCGGCAGCCGGCAAACATGTCGTTTGCGAAAAACCGGTCGGCGTCAATTCGCGAGAAGCCCTGTTGATGCTTTATGCCTTGCAGGACAAGGGCTTGGCGAGTTTCGTGCCGTTCTGGACGCGATATGTGCCAGTGTTTCAACGGGCCAAGGCAATCGTGGAAGCCGGCACGCTGGGCGATATCCGTGCGATCATTCATCGCTGGCACAATCCTCGGCCGGCTTCGATTCCGTTCACGTGGCGGGACGATGCGAAGTTGTCCGCCGCCGGCACCATCGCCGACGTGGGCTCGCATGCCTACGACACAATTCGCTGGATGACGGGCCTCGAGGCCGAGTCGGTCAAGACGGACGCCGACGTGATCAGTCCGCCGAAACCTGACTTGGGTGATATCGATCTTGGTGAAGCCATCGCCTGGGGCCAAGGACATTCACTTGCGGAGAGTCCCGAAACCAAACGCGGCATTGCGTGGGACTATGCCAGCATCGCCTGGCGATTCACCAACGGAGCCGTGGGCAACATTGTGCTGTCGCACGCCACGGCTCTGCGAAAGGGGTTGGCGCCCGAGATGGAATTGCACGGCACGCTGGCGTCGTTGGCGATCGATCGAGTCTCCGGCACGGTGACGGTGGCTCGCGGCGACGGCACCGAACAAGAATCCGAAAAATGCGAAAGCACGGTTCAGGGCAATCGTTTCGAGCAATACGCGTTTCCCGGATTGCGTGAACAACTCGAATCCGGTGCGACGACCCACCCGACGCTGCACGATGGTTGTCGAGTGCAATTCTTCACGGACGCTTGCGTGCGATCCGCTCAAACCGGCAAGTCGGTCAAGCTGTCGGTGATTGAAGCGGAAGGCCCCAAGCCAACGGCGAAGCAAGAGTAATTCAATACTTGCGGCTCCGCTGCGTCTTACTACGACTAGTCCTCGAATTGTTATTTTCTTGCGCGCAGTACTCCTCAGGCCCGAGGAGACATTGATCGGAATTCTGACTGATCTTCTTGACTCAATGAGGAATCTGAAATGCATGGGCATATCGTTCTTGGTGCTGTACTCGTCGCCCTGGCCTTGACGTCGCAGGCTTGCTGGGGTGAGCCAAAAGACACTCTGGTCGAGGAATTTCAGAAGACCAAGTCTAAAGCGGAGGCTGGCGATGTCGATGCGCAATATCAGTTGGCCAAGCTCTACAGCTCCGGGAACGGAACGGCAAAAAACGACGTGGAAGCCGTGGCTTGGTTTCGGCGTGTCGCGTCCCAGAATGACGCGAGAGGACAAAGCGGAGTGATGTATACGAATGCGCGAGGGGTCGAGCGAAATTACGATCTGGCCATCAGTTGGTTTCGCAAGGCCGCCGCTCAGAACAGCGCGCATGCGAAATACAATCTCGGCTACATGTATGCAGTCGGGAAAGGTGTCCCCCAAGATCAGGTGAAGGCGTCGGCCTGGTACCTCGAAGCCGCCAATCAGAATGATGCAGGCTCTCAGCGCATTATGGGCGACCGATACGCCGCTGGGCGAGGAGTCGACAAGGACCTCGTGAAAGCCTACGCATGGACGCAAGTGGTTGTGCCACGCGGCGGGGGAGCAGCAAAAAAGCAACTGCTGGCGATTGAATCACAAATGACGCATGAGCAAGTCACTGCCGCCCGAAAGCTGGGAAACGAAATTTCCGCTCGACTAAAGCAGTCCGGGAAAAAGTGACTCCAAAGTCCCAAGTCGGAATGCAACGTCATCAGCTTGATGGCACGTCGTCTGGCGAGATATCGAAACACGCGGCCTCGTTCGAATTCCGTACGAACAGTCGACCCTGATGCACTACGGGATGATTCCATGTCTTGCCGTCGATCGCCGAGAAACCGGTGATCTCGTGGAATCGCTCCGGCGTGGCTTCCACCAAGAACACTTTTCCCGACTCGGCTTGCACCAGTAGGACATTATCGACCAACAACAGTTGGCCATAGCCGTAGCGACCGCGTTTCCAACGCAGCTTGCCGGTCTTGAATTCAATGCAACTCAAGATGCCGTCGTCCGCGCCGTAGAGCATGCCGTCGTTGTAGACCGCGTCGTTGAACTTCAGTCGAAACCGATTCGACAGATCGTGGACCACTTGGGCTTTCCCGTGCGAGTCGATTTGATGCGCGTCGAGCAATAGGCCACCCGTGCCGTAGTCCGTGCCGATAAAGACCCACCGCCCGTCGCGGACAATCGGTTGTGCCACGTTGATTTTCGGCGAGTTCGACCAAGTCGGCGACTCCCACAGTTTGCTGCCACTCGACGCGTCATGTGCTGCGAGACCATCGCCGTGGAAGATCAACACTAGCGGGATTCCGTTGATGACCTCCAGTCGTGGTGCCGCATAGCTGCCGGGGTATTTGCCGTTTGACCAGCGTCTGCTGCCCGAGTCGCTGTCGTACGCCGCAACTCCTCGACCCGGTGACACGATGACCAAATTGCCGACCACCAACGGCGAACCCGACATGGCCCATTGCAAGTTTTTCGCCGTGGAATCGTCGAGAACATTGCGAGTCCATATCTTCTCGCCGGTAAACGCGTTCAAACAATTCAACAGCCCCGTCGCCCCCAGTGCATACACACGGTCGCCCCGCACGGTGGGTGTCGCGCGAGGCCCCGGGCCACCCAAGGCTTCTTCGAAGCGGGCCGCGTCTTCATGGATCCACACGCGCTTGCCGGTGGCGGCTTCGTAACACACGACGCATTCGTGTTCGCCGCGCTGCTCTTGGGTATAGGCTCGCCGACCCACAACGGCGAATGATGACCAACCTTCACCCACGGGATGCTTCCAGAGAAGTTCGGGCGGGCGTTTGTCCCAGTTCTTGCGAATCACCTCGCCGGTCACAATGCCGTCTCGATTCGGACCGCGGAATTCGGGCCAGTCGCCGTCATTCGAAATCTCATCATCGGAAATCACGTCCGGCGCCTCGCCGGAGGGCTTGATGTCCGAATCGATCGGTTGAGCGCCGACTTGACCTGTTTGATCCGTCCCCGGATTTTGTGCCGGACTCGGTGTCACGTTTGGAGCCTCAGTCGCGTCGGCTTTGACGGGTAGCTGAACCACTTCTTCGGACTCAAAGTACTCGGACAAGCGTTCTTCGCGAGACGGCTGCCATCGAAAACTCCATTCGATCCGCGGAATCATGTCACCGTAGTACTCGAACTTGTCGATCCGCACGACGGCCAGGATCGCAGCGACCAACAACACCAATGCGCCGATGCCATTGAATCGAGTTCGCAGCGGGAGCCGCGAAAAAAAGCACCACCAAGCGACCGTGAAGGACGCCCCGCCCAACGAAGTTCCCCAGGCAATCATCACCTTGTACGTTAACCCTGGAGCATTGATCCAACCCACGGCATGCACGACGCCAATCGCCAGCAGGCCATAAACAAACAACTTCCAACGGACCGGCCGATCCGCAGACGATTGACCCCAATCCGATTCAGTGTCCATCCGCACTTTCCAACTTGTGATTGCAATGAAACATTGAAAATACCAAAGCTCCGTCGAGTCGGAGCACAAGAGTTTGAGCCGTGACGCGTAAGCGGCCGGGCACCGAGCTGTGCCCGAGGCCTTACGGCCAGCGGCTCACCCACGAAACCCACAACTCTGGGACCATTGAGCGCAAGCCAGGAATGAATGCAAGGCTGCACGTTAATGAGATGCTCGGACGATTCAATCGATTCGGCCGCCCGAGCAGGAATCATTCCGGCGGGGTCGTGCGCTTGCAATTGTGGTTGGCAAGGTTTGAAATGCCGGAAAATCGTGTGATTCCTCAGTGGGATCACCGGTATCAGTTCGGGCGGCAGGTCGGACTGTAAATCGTTGCTAATGATCAACCTGCCAAGTGAGGGAGTTGAAGCACCATGTCGATGTACATCGGAGAAGCGCTGGTTGGGGACGGCAACGAGGTTGCCCACATCGATCTGCTGATTGGCAGCAAGAACGGCCCGGTTGGTTCGGCGTTTGCCAACGCGCTGGCCGACCAAAAGGCCGGACACAGCAATCTACTCGCCGTCCTGGAACCGAATTTGGCGGTCAAGCCGGCCACGGTGATGATCACCAAGGTCACGATCAAAGGCGCTCGCCAAGCCGTGCAAATGTTCGGCCCGGCCCAGGTCGCCGTGGCGACTGCTGTCGCGGATTGCGTTGAAGACGGCACCATCCCGAAAGATCAGTGTGAAGATCTCGTGATTGTTTGCGGCGTGTTCATTCACTGGGAAGCCGCCGATGATCGCAAGATTTACGACTACAACTACGAAGCCACAAAGTTGTCGATCAAGCGAGCCATGAAGAACGAGCCGAATGCCGACGAAATGATCGCCAAGAAGGCCGGCGCGAATCACCCATACCGAGGTTTCTGAGCGGTTTCGCTGATTGAACAATTCGCGAGTTGAATCAGTGTCGATGACAGTCGCATCTTGATGCCGCAAAGCGCCCGACCGGATTGGTCGGGCGTTTTTCGCTTGCACCCGCGAAACTCAGCCTGTTCGCGGCGTCACGCTCCATCATTAATCGTCAATCGAAACTCCATGTGGCCGGAACAAGAACTGACCGTCGAATTGCTCGGCCGAGCCAAGTCCGGCGAACCGGAGGTCGTCAACGATTTACTGGAACGACATCGTGAATCCCTTCGGCGATTGATTCAGATGCGGCTTGACCGAGCCATCTCGCAAAGGGTCGATGCCAGCGACGTTGTGCAGGACGTGTGTCTGGAAGCCAGCCGCCGGTTCGAGACTTACATTCGCGACAACAACCCGATGCCGTTTCATTTGTGGCTGCGTCAGATTGCCCAGGACCGCATCATCGACATGCACCGGCGGCATCGAGGGGCTCAGCGGCGCAGCGTGGATCGAGAGCACCACATGCCGGCCCCACAATATGCCGACGAATCATCGCTCAACTTGGCGGCCCAACTGCAAGATCGCGAGTTGACGCCTGCCGCCGCCAATATCCGCCGCGAATTGGAAACTCGATTCCTGGCGGCGTTGCAGGAGTTAGCGGAAGAAGATCGCGAGATCATCCTGATGCGGCATTCGGAGAATCTCGGCAATTCGGAGGTGGCACAAGTTCTCGGCTTGAGCCCCGCGGCCGCGGGCATGCGATACTTGCGGGCGTTGCGAAAACTGCGTTCCGTGCTGGGTGAGGCGCCTTCGCAGAACGGACTGCTGTAGCTGACGTGTGAGAAATTGTGTCCGGAAATTGGACGATCAGTCAGATCGGACGGATCAGTCCGATCAATTGCACGAGTTGAGGTCTGTTCCCTCCTTCTTGGTTCCGGCTCGTCCGGGTTATGCAACTCTTCACAGCGACCAAGGCGACGTGAATGTCTGGGCGAGTCTTACATGTTCTTTCGCAGCGACCGAGTTGGACCGGCAGCGGAATCGCACTGGACGCGCTCGTTCGAGCCGCTGCCGCGAAGGGCTGGGAACAGCAGGTTGTCGTCGGCACACCGGTCAACGACCCGCTGCCGTCGGTTGGTGGGCTCGACGCCGCCTTGATCCGTCCGCTCCGTTTCCAAACCGAAGCACTTCCGTTTCCGCTGCCGGGCATGAGTGACGTCATGCCTTACAAGAGTTCGCGATTCTCGGAACTCAACGAACGACAATTGCACGCGTATCGCACGGCTTGGCGTGACCACGTTGATGCGATCGTTTCTCGTTTTCGACCGGACATCATTCACAGCCACCACGTCTGGATGCTTAGCGGTATCGTGACACAAGTCGCCGGAGACGTTCCGGTCACGATTCATTGCCACGCGACGGGTCTCCGGCAAATGCAACTTTGCCCGCATCTCGCCGAAGAAGTCCGTCAAGGTTGCGAACTGGCCGACCAATTCGTCGTGCTGCATCGCGGACACTCGGCTGAACTCAGTCGCGAGCTTGGTATCTCCACCAACCGCATCGAGATCATCGGCAGCGGTTTCAATCCCGATGTCTTTCAAAGTCGCGGGGTCGATTCGTCTGCGTCAACGGAATCCACGCGGCGATTAACGCTCGTATATGCGGGTAAGCTCAGCCGCGCGAAGGGCATCCCCTGGCTGCTCGACGCGATCGAAACATTGATCGTCCGGTATCCAAACTTGGTACTTCACGTCGCGGGTTCAGGGGTCGGCGAAGAAGCGGACGACATTCGACGGCGGATTGGCGAACTGTCGCCGCACGTGATCCTGCACGGACATGTCGATCAGCTGCGTTTGGCGGAGTTGCTTCGCGGATCGCACGCATTTGTGCTGCCGTCATTTTACGAAGGATTGCCGCTGGTGCTGATCGAGGCGGTTGCTTGCGGCTGTCGATTGGTTTCCACATCGCTGCCCGGCGTGGTCGAACAGATTGCTCCGCCGTTGGGCGATTGCTTGGAACTCGTCGAACCTCCCGAGACATCCAATTGCGGTGAACCTCGGGAAGCGGACTTGCCGGCCTTCGTCAACCGGTTGGTGGACGCCATTGAACGAACATTGAACAAGGCCCCAATGTCGGACGACTCGTCGCAAAGGGTGGCCCACATGACCTGGCCTGCCGTGTTCGAGCGAGTGGAACGACTTTGGGATCGACTCGGCTAGCACGGACGTCTCAGCGGATCGGCGCGTGGTCTCGTTCAAACAGCGAACTGAGATACAACAATGGGCTGCCATTGTTTCGCGGCACGTCCAGGGAATCATGCACGGACCGCAGCACGTCTCGTCGGCTGACTTGGCCCACGAGTTGACCGTTCCGCAGCACCGGGAGTCGCCGGGAATTGGCGCTCAGAAAAACCTGCGCCACGGCGAGGAGGTCCATATCCTCGGAAATCGTCTTGGCGTTCGGATTCATGAAGGCGAAAACCTTCGTCGTGGGGAGTTGGTTGTAGGCACCTTCCACCAACAGGCTCAAGCACGATCGCTCGGAAAACACGCCCACGAACTGATTGTCGTCATCGACGACCGGCGCCCCCGAAATCTTGTGTTTCAGCAGCAGGCCGATGGCATCGTGAACGTCCATGTTCGGCTTCAGCGTGATGAGTCGCGTCACCATGATGTCGCGGGCACGTTGCATTCGAAACTCCTGATTGAAGTGAAACTGCGAGACGGGAAGTGGATGTGGAGCGAGAAAGGGGTGGACGCGAGATGTGTCGAACCAAGCCAGCCTAGCCACGTGAGAATCGAAATTACAAGTGGCATTGTGCACGGGACGCGGAGTTCGCTTGCTTTTCGGGGGCAAGACGACCCTCGGATCCTCCGGATTTTGCGGCCTTTGGGCGTCCGGAACGCAATTGATCGGCTTTTGGCATTCTGCTATCACGCTCGTCCCGTGGACCGTTTCCGCCGTGGCGTGGGCTTCCAAGCCTTCGCGACATCAAGCGAAACGTGGCAAGGATGCCGCTGATTGAGTGCGAGAACTCGATCACTTTTGTGTAAGGATGCAGCCGGGAGACGCTCTTGAGCAACACGACTCAGCATAAGCTCCGTGTTCTGTTTGTGGACGACGAAGAATCGATCGCCAACGTGATGCGGATCGAATTGCCGCACATGGGGCACGACACCGTGGTCTGCGAAGACGGCGACACCGCCATCGCCAGCCTCAAGACGCATACCTTCGACGCCGCAATTGTCGACTTGCGAATGCCCGGCACCAGTGGCTGGGACGTGATCGAGCAGATCAAAAAGCAATCGCCCGAAACCGAAGTCGTGATCAGCACCGGTCACGGCGACATGGACGACGCCATCCGAGCCATCCGGGAAGGGGCCTACGATTTTCTGCCGAAACCATCGACGCTGGCCCAATTCTCCGCCGTCTTGAATCGCATCGGCGAGAAACAAGAACTGAAGAACAAGAACATCGCCCTGGAAAGTCGCTTGAAAGCGGTCCAAGGCGAAACACGCATGGTGGGCGAAAGCGCGCCAATGCAGCGAGTCACGAAGCTCATCGAACGAGTCGCTCCGACGGATTCCAGCGTGCTGATTCTCGGAGAAACAGGGACCGGCAAGGAATTGGTCGCACGTCGTATTCACGATCTGTCGTTGCGGGCGTCCAAGGCGTTTGTGGCGGTGAATTGTGGCGCTTTGCCGGAAAACCTCGTGGAAAGCGAATTCTTCGGGCATCGCAAAGGAGCGTTCACCGGAGCCGAAACTGCACGCAAGGGGCTGTTCGAAGTGGCCAACGGCGGCACGCTGTTCCTCGATGAACTCGGGGAACTCGATCGCAGCATGCAGGTGAAATTGCTGCGGTTCCTTGAATCTGGCGAGGTCCGTCGCGTCGGCGAAAACGAAGCGTTTCACGTGGATGTGCGGATCGTGTGTGCCACGAACCGCGACCTGCAAGACATGGTGGATGAATCGTCGTTCCGCGAGGACTTATTTTTCCGCGTCAATACCTTTGAAATCCACTTGCCACCGTTGAGAGAACGGCAAGCGGACATTCCGGCTTTGACGCAGTTCCTCGTGGCTCGGCATCTCAAGAGGTCCGACGTGCCGGCCAATTTCATTACACCGGAAGCTCAGGAAGTCTTGATGCAACATGGTTGGTCCGGCAACGTCCGTGAACTCGCCAACGTGATCGAACACGCCGTGATTCTGTCGGACGGCGACAAGATCACGCCGGAAGATCTGCCGTCTTCGGTACTGCGTCATGCGCGTCAACGCAACAACGTGCTCCCCTTCGCCGACCGCGACAAGACACTGCGCGAAGTCGAGATGGAGATGATTCACCACGTGCTCGCGAAACACGACGGTGACAAACCGAAGACCGCGAGCGAGTTGGGCATCGCGCTGAAGACGCTCTACAACAAGCTCAACCAGTATCAGTCATCGGCGGGGTAGCGTGGCAAGCGCCAGCAAGCGCCGTGCCGCTCACAACTCTGGTGCCATTGGGCAAGTGCCTGGTCTTTGGTTGCAGACGCAAACGCTATCCTTGAATCGCGTGGCTCCAAACTCGCGAGCCCCATCGAATTGAAGAATCAACACTTCTGTTTCGCCATTCGTTGATTCTTGCAAAGCATGGCCCGGTCGTTCGCCGCATTTCCCCACGAATTCAGGACGACCACGAATCCATCGCCGCCAATTCGTGGTCGTCTTGAATTCGTTCAATGGGCGTGCGCGAAGGATCTGCTCTCCGGTTTTGGCTGGAATGTTTGTCCCGCGATTACGCATCGGGGTTCCGTAAATGGTATTTTCAACGGGAAGCTGACGCCAAAACGGCTCATCAGCAGAAACTCGACCCATTTGACTCCTTCAAAGGCACGGTTGCTCTTGCGAATCGACAAGCATCAATCCACGAATCGGACACGGCATCCGCTGACCCGTCGGCGTTTGCTGGAGATCGGATCGTCGTCCGCGTTCGGAGTGACGTTTCCCCATCTGTTGGCTGCGGCGGATCGGCAATCGACGTCGCTTGCCTCGCCGACGTTCGGGCGGGCGAGATCCGTGGTGGTGATTTTTCAATGGGGCGGTCCTGGCCAACAAGACTTGTGGGATCCAAAACCACAAGCACCGTCGGTCTTGCGCAGCGAATTTGCACCGATTTCAACAAAGGTGCCTGGAATCCAAATCACGGACCAATTGCCGAAACTCGCCCGCCAATCGGGGCGGTTCACAATCGTCCGCTCCGTGACGCACAAGGATTTCGAACACGGTACCGCAGCCTACACCGCGCTCACCGGCTATCCGCATCCCTTGCCGGGAACCAATACCGTCGCCCGGCTCGACGATTTCCCGACATACGGTTCCGTGGTCACGAAACTCGCGCCCACCAAGCAGCCGGTCCCGGACTTCGTGGTACTGGGGCCGGTGATGCATCAAGGAGCCCGGCCACCACTTGCCGGCCAGAACGCCGGCTTCCTCGGACCGGGCTTCGACGCATTTCGGATCGCCGACGACCCTAACGACCCAGCGTTCAAAGTCGACGGCGTGGCATTTCCACCAGAGATGGGACAGAACCGCTTTGCCGACCGACGACGTCTGCTGGACGCGATTGAGGCGCGCGCGTCGTCCACCGAACCGGTACGAAAGAGCGTGCAGGAACTCTACCGACGAGCCTTCGGATTGCTCGGCTCGAAAGAAACACGGAAAGCCTTTCGCGTGCAGGACGAATCGACCGCCTTGCGAGATGCCTATGGCCGCTCAAAATTCGGGCAGACGTTGTTGTTGGCTCGCCGGTTGGTGGAGGCCCGAGTGCCGTTGATCACGGTCAACTGGTCCAAACTAAACGCCGATCAATGGGACACGCACAAGCGGAATTACCCGCGGCTCCGAGAACTCCTGCCGCCGTTCGATCAAGGCGTTGCCGCGTTCTTGGAAGACCTTGACGAGCGTGGGCTGTTGGAATCGACACTGGTGATATGTCTGGGCGAATTCGGCCGCACGCCCAAAATCAACGAAAACGCAGGACGAGACCACTGGCCGGATTGCTATTCGATCATGCTGGCTGGTGGCGGCATCCCCGGCGG
>JAQBZS010000119.1 GCA_027622115.1 Planctomycetota bacterium
CCGTGACCGTGGACGTCGGTCATCCCACCGACATTCATCCCAAACAAAAGCAACCAGTCGGTGATCGACTGGCCTTGGCGGCACGCGCCATCGCGTACGGGGAAGACATCGAATACTCCGGTCCGACGTATGACTCGATGAGCATCGACGGGAACAAGGTCGTGCTCAAGTTCAAGCATCTTGGCGGCGGGCTGATCGCCAAGGATGGAGATTTGAAAGGTTTCGTGATCTTCGGCAATGAGGCGGAAGCGGTTGCAACCGCCACGATTCAAGGCGACACGGTCGTTGTTTCGAGCGACGAAATCCGTGCTCCGATCGGCGTTCGATACGGCTGGGAAAACGTGCCGGACGTCAACCTGCAAAACAAGGCGGGGCTGCCCGCGTCGCCGTTTCAGACGGATGGAGCTTACTCGCCGGAAGCGGGCTTCGAGTCGCTGCTGACGGGCCACGATGTCAAAGGCTGGCAATACAAGAACGGGCCGGCCTTCGATGGAAAGCATTCCAGCGACGGGCGATACACGGGTCGTGACGGAAGGATTGTCGTCAATCCCGGCAAGGGCCTCGCGCAAATGTGGACCACGCGTCAATTCTCGAACGACTTTCATCTGAAGCTGGAGTTTCGGGCCGGCGTGAACGCTGACAGCGGCGTATTCATTCGAGGTCCACAACTTCAGTGCCGCGACTATTACGTCGCCGGTCCGTACAAGCAGCTCAAGAATTACCGACCTCAGGATTGGAATTTGATTGAAGTCATCGTGAAGGGCGACGTCGCCACCTGCACGTGCAACGGCGAGCCGTTGGAATTCCCGCGTAAGCTGCCGGCCACCGGACCAATCGGATTGGAAGCCGACCGCGGTCAGATGGAATATCGCCGAATTCGCATCAAGGTCATGGAATAGATCAGTCGCGCGGCGTTCGGATTCCGCATTCCGGTTTGGGGTGGCCGTGGGTTGGAACGAGGCACGAGTGAAACCCCGGAGTTTGGCGTCGGATTCCGGGGTTTCACTCGTGCCTCGTTCCAACCCCGGCCACCCATTGTCGCGATCAAGGTCGGAAACACATGGACAACGACACGACGACGGACCCCAAAAAGGGCAACAACGGATTGTGGATCGCGTTCGTCGTGATTGTCGCCGCCGCTGGAATCGGCGGTTGGGTTTGGAAGTCTCGACAAGCGGCCGGACCGGATCCCGTGGCCCTGGCAGACGTCATCGAAGACAAGAATCGGGCCATCGCGCTGATCGAAAACTCGGAATTCGACGAATCCGCCAAGTTGCTCGAAGTGCTCGTCGAAAAACTTCCCGATGAAGAACTGCCGATTCGCAATCTGGCGATCGCGCGGCTGCTGCCGATCGTCGGAGACGTGCCGTCCGTGTCGAAACACGATAATCCGGCGAGATTCCAAGAACTGGTTTCGCAGTCCAAGGCCGCATTGGAACAATTGGCGAAGACGACAAAGCGACCGGCGTTGGTCCCGTTTCTCCGGGCGAAACTCGCGATCGCCGAAGACAATCTCGACGAAGCCATCGAGCAGATTCGCTTGGCAATGGACCTGGACCGCGATGACGCCGCGATTGCTTACGGCCTGTTTCGAGTCACCGAGCATCAGGACGAGGACGTCCACGGCGAGACCGCGTTGGAAGGTCTGAAGTTGGCACACGCTCGCGCGCCGGACAATTTGTGGGTCATGCCGACGTTGCTTGTTCGCCAAGCGAAGATCATGGATCCCGCGATCAAGAACACGCTCGCGGCTTTGCGGAAACACATTCGCGTGTTTCTGCCGGCGATTCGCACGAGCCTCCTGAAGTATCTCGATGACGCCGAAGCCGCATTGGCGATCGTTTTGGATGCGTCGTCGGACGACAAAACGAAAACCCTCAATTGGAAGTTGGTGCTGCGGAACTCGCGGTTCATCAACAACGTGACTCGACCGCAGAAGCCCGTGCAAATCGATAAGCGGTCCATCGATCCGCACTTGCTGGAATTCGTGATCGAGGACTTCAGCTCCAAGATCCAAGACCGCCAAGCGCAGGCCGCAGCGGTGGACTCGCCTGTCGCCGTCAAATTCGTGGCAGCCGACGACGCACAACAATTGGTCGGCATCTCGGATGCTCGCGCCGTGCGACTGGTCGATGTCACGCTCGACGATTTGCCCGAGGCGATTGTGCTGCGGGAGTCGGCGTTGCAGATCTACAAACGCAATGATGCGGCCGTGTGGGAACTGCTAATGGAAACGGCGGTCGACGGCATGACCGGCGTCCTGGTCGTTGATTTGGACTTCGACGCACCTCGAGCCGAACAGTGCGAAGATCTGCGAGCGGACGTGGACTTTGCGGTGTTTGGTCCGGCCGGTGTGAAACTCTTCGAGAATCGCCTCGCGACCGACGGTGGCAAACGCGAGTTGATCGATCGCACGCCCGACGATTTAGGCCAGGTCGGCGAAGTGATCGCGGCGGTGTCTGCGGACCTGGACCATGACAGCGATCTCGACTTTATGTTGCTAACAAAGTCCGGCGTGCAGGTTTGGTCCAACTCGGAAGCAATCGGCGGTGGCGGAAAACGCCGAACCAGTGACTTCTTCTTCATCGACATCACCGATCGATCGCATGTCGAAGGGGTTCCAGCGACGGCACGAAACCTGTTCGCCGTGGATTGGAATCTCGACTTATCGATCGATGTGCTCGTGTCCGGCGCGGCCGGTGATCCGCTCGGTGTGTTGGAGAGTCTGCGGCACGGGCAGTTTCGCTGGAAAGAAATCAAAGCGAGTCACACCGGCCCCGTTTGCATCGGCGACTTCGACCAGAACGCCACTTGGGATCTCCTGACTTCGAGTACCGACGGAATACATCTCACGCCGACGATTTCCGCGACCGCCGGCGTCGTGCGTCTTCAGGACGCGAAAGCGATCAGCGAGACGAAAGTCGCCAACTTCATCGTGTTGGATTACGACAACGACGGCTACGTGGATTGCCTTGGCTACGACGGAACCACGACCGAGTTGCTTCGCGGCGGACCGACTGGCGGAATCCATCCGGTGGCCGATGTATTGCCGGTCGGTTTTGCGGCGAGTCATCTGGATTGCGGTGATCTCGATGGAGACGGCGATCTCGATCTGCTCGCGGTCGCCAATGGCAAACCGACTTGGTTTCGCAACGACGGCGGCAATGCCAATCATTGGATCGACTTTCGACTCAACAGCGATCCCTTGAACGAGCAGTATCCCGCCAACCACGTCAACATGCACGGCATCGGGGCCACGCTGGAAATCAAGGCGGGCGGCTTGTACCAGAAGCAAACCGTGGGCTCGCGGACGACGCACTTTGGCTTGGGAAAACACGAGTCGGTTGAGATCGCACGCGTCGTTTGGACGGACGGCGTGCCATTCAACACGTTGGATATCGGGTCGAACGGGAACATCTGCGTCAAGCAAGTCATGTTGGGGTCGTGCCCATACATCTACACCTGGGACGGCGAACGCTACGCCTTTCTCACCGACGGGTTGTGGAACGCACCGATCGGCTTGCAATTCGCCGAAGGGGTTCTCGCACCGACTCGCGAATGGGAATATCTGACGATTCCCGAAGGCCGATTGAAGCCGGTTGATGGTGAGTATCGACTGCAATTCACGGAGGAACTCTTCGAGGCCGTGTATTTCGAAGAGATCAAATTGTTCTCGGTCGCCCACCCGAAAGGCGTGCGGATCTTCACGAACGAGAAGGTTGGTCCCGCGTCGATTGCCGAACACAAGATCCACACGGTGACCAATCCTCGGACACCCGTTTCCGCGAAGAATCACGTCGGACGAGACCTCTTGCCGCTCATCTCGACGCTCGACAACCGCTTCGCCCGCGTCTTCGAAAAGCGCATCATGCGCGGCCGCACGGAAGACTATTACCTGGAATTGAATCTCGGCCGACTCGATGCTCCACGGCAACTCAAGCTGTTTCTAACCGGTTGGATGTTGCCTAGCGGCACGTCGACCAACATCGCGCTTTCGCAGGATCGGCGACTTGGTCCGGGCCAGCCGCCTTCGATCGCCGTGCCGGACCGAAACGGCGAGTGGCGGACGGTGATCCCCTTCATGGGTTTCCCCGGCGGCAAGACGAAGACCATCGTGGTCGACCTCAGCGACACGTTTCCGTCCGACGATTATCGCCTGCGCATCCACTGCAACATGGAGATCAACTGGGACCACATCTTCTTCACCATGAACGACCCCGACGCGGAAACTCGCATCGAAGCGTGTCCCCTCACGTCCGCGAACCTGCACCATCGCGGGTTTTCTCGCCGCATTCCGAGTTACGGATTCCCGACGAACAACGGCCCTGAAAACTACATTCACGGCGACGTGTCCGTTGCAGAGAAGTGGCCGCCGATGTTCGGACGGTTCACCCGATTTGGAAACGTGACCGAGTTGATTCGAGATTCGGACGACCGACTGGTGGTCATGGGTGCCGGCGATGAAATGACGGTCCGTTTTGCCGAGCCCACGGAGCCGCTGCCGGACGGTTGGACGCGTTCGTTCGTGCTGTACAACGTGGGCTGGGACAAGGACGCGGACGCCAACACGGTGCTGGGCAGCACCGTGGAACCGTTGCCGTTTCGAGGGATGACCGGTTACCCCTTCGATCCCGAAGAGGCGACGCCGGACAGCGAGTCGTATCGCAAGTACGTTGCCGAGTATCAGACTCGCGAGCAGTCCCATCGCGAATTTCTGACGCGAATCCGTCGATATCAGACTGCGAGCGGGAAGTAGGGCCGGTGGGCGTCCGGATCCAGGTATCCGTTATTATCCCGGCGGATTTCCGACCGCACAATTAAGTTCCGGCGAGGCTGCCAGTTGAGACCGAGCGTGATGCTGTCGTCGTTGTGTTTGTCATCGAACCGCAGCGACCGATTGAAACCGAGCACGGGGTTCCGTATTGGATTCAGTCTCGGAACGGTCAATTACGCCAATTCATGTTTGGCAGTTCGGATCGTGGGCAATGCGACTGACGGTTCGGCGTGTCCTTGCTTGAGGCGATGTCGACGATCAGAACCGAGGTGGTTCGCCGATCACGCATGTCTGGGTGTTCGAATCAAGAAAGACGCCCCACCGGTCCCCTGCGATTCCAATTCAATCGTCCCACCATGCTGCTCGACAATCTGTCGGCAAATCACCAGTCCCAGGCCGGTCCCTTTGGCTTTGGTCGTAAACAATAAGTCAAATGCAGAATCGCGAGCGTCCGCCGACACTCCTGGCCCCGAATCGCGAACGCGCATCAGAGCATCTTCGTCATCGTACTCCAATGACACTTCAATTCGTCCCGCATCTTTGACGGCGTGCAGCGCGTTCGACATCAGGTTGTCCATCAATTGGCGACATTGAACGGAATCGAAGTCGATGTAAAACGGATCGGGAACCGCGTGCAGCTTGAGTTCAACTCCGTCCGGCGCGTGCAACCGTCGAAATGCCGACTCAACCACCCGCGCCACATTCACCGGGCGACGATCCGGCTCGCGGGGACGCGCCGCCTCCAACAGGTTGCGGATAATCGTGTCGCACGTGGCCACCTCGTCTTCAATCAACCCCACGAATTCTCGGACGTTGGGAGCGGCGTCGCGCAGTTCACCCTTGAGGTAAAAGGCCGCGTTACGAACCGCGCCGAGCGGATTTCGCAAATCGTGCGCAATCTGAGCGGCGATCTTGCCGAGCGTGCTCAGCCGAGTGGTCAGGACGAGATCCTCGCGTGCGTTTTCCAATTCCGATTGAACGATCTCCTTTTCGCGGTTCAAGCGATCGGCCAATTCGCTCTGCGCCGTTTCACGAGCCAACTCGGCCCGCTTGCGATCGGTAATGTCGATCATTGTGACAACGGATTGCAGCGGTTGGCCGATTTCGTCGCGCAGCAACGTCGCGCAGAACATCACGTCGATCGGCGTGCCGTCGAGTTTTCGCGTCGTCATCTCCCCGATCCACTGACCGTGTTTTTCCATTGTGGCATTGATCTCGGCGATCGTGGTTGGGGACGACTCAAAACTCGTATTCGGCATCCCGAGCACCTGCTGTTCCGACGTGAAGCCGAACAGATCCAGGAAGGCCGCGTTCACGTAGGTGATGCAGAAATCACCGTCGCCAAACGCTGTCGGCGTGACTGATTTGGCAATCGCTTCCTGGCGGACTCGCACTTCCCGTTCGGCTTGCTTCCGTGCCGTGGTGTCGGTCGCCTGGACAATAATCATCTGCACCTTGCCATCCGGATCGCGTACCGCCGTTTACGCCGCGTCTGCAAATCTCACGGTGCCGTCCATGAATTGATATTGGTCCTCTGTAATTAATGGTCCATCCAGGTCGAAAGCTTGAGCAATTCGGTCTCGAATGATTTCTTTCCATTCCGGAAGATCTCGCCAGGCAGGCGACTCCCAAAACCGTTTTCCGACGAAGTCCTCGCGACTTGCACCCTGGACCTGCAAAACCAGACGGTTGACATCGAGAACAAGCCCTTCGGGCGAGAGGATAGCCATGAATTGAAACTGCTGATTGAAGACCGACCGGAAACGCTCTTCACTTTCGCGGAGTGCCTGCTCGGCTTGTTTGCGTTCGGTGACATCCTCGGCCACGCCGACCATGTGTGCATGGGTTCCGTCAACGCCGGTGACCGATGTTTGGCGCGAGCGAATCCACCGCACCCCGCCGTCGGGCCGCACGATGCGGTATTCGACCGCGGTTGCTTCGTTGGTCTCGCCCGACGAGCGACGGCCGACAGCCGCCATGAGTTTCGGTTTGTCCTCATCGTGGACTGCTTCCAGGAACGAGCGTGGGTTCGCGTGCAAACTTTCGCGGGTTCGCCCCCAAATCCGCTCGTAGGCCGGATTCACATAAAACACTTCGCTCAGGTCGGCCGCGACGACCCAAAACACTTCATCCACGTTTTCGGCCAATTGGTGCAGTCGCTGTTCCGTGTCGGCAAGTGCTTGTTCGGCACGTCTGCGTTCGCTGATGTCCTGCGTGATGCCCATGATTTTCGAAGTCTTGCCGTCGGTATCGGCCAATGGAACGAAGCATGAATCGAATGTTTGACCATTCTGAGTTTCGAATTCAAAAGTACTGAGACGCCCCTCCCGCGCCTGATCCAGCAGTTCCGCGATTGCCGGCTTGTCTTGATTGCGAACGGCGCTCAGATACGGAACTCCGCAGATTTGGGATTCGTCCGACCGTCCCATCATTTGCAACCCCGCCCGGTTCATTGACAGGAAGGTGCCGTCCATCGCCAACTCGTGAATGCAGAACGGCGAATTCTCGACCAGCCGGCGGTAGCGCTCTTCGCTTTCCCGCAGCGCGATCTCGGCTTGTTTGCGTTCGGTGATGTCGATGTTCACGCCAACCATCCGCAACGGCGAACCATCCGTGTCACGAACAACGTGTGGCCTGCCGACCAGCCATATTGTCGTGCGGTCGTGCAGCACAACGCGGTACTCGATATCTAATGGCTCGGCTCCTTCCAGCGCGTTTCGCACGGCGGTTTCGCAACGTTGACGATCGTCAGGATGCACGAGTTCGAGCCAGCCTTCGAACGCCAGCGATGCGTCATCCGGATTCAACCCGAACTGCCGATACTGCTCGTCAGTGAAATGCGTGACGTTCGTCCGGACATCCCATGCCCACGTTCCGATGCCGGCGACCTGTTGAGCGAGTTGAAGACGTCCTTCGCTTTCCTGCAGTTGGGACGAAGTCGCTTCCAACTTGTCGACCGTCCGCCGCAGGTCGGAAAACAGCGGCGCAATCATCGCAATCCCGACCAGCATCAAAACCGAGATGCCCAGCGCCACCAGCTCGGCTGTCAAGTCGGCCGGATGGGTGACGTCGCCGGCGATGATGCGTTGCAGCGTGAAACACCGCCGAACCGCCATCAAAGCGATCGCCACCGCAATCAACCCCCAGGCTGTCCGCCGTCCGCTGACCCGCACCAGCCGCAACGCCAACACCGCCGCCGCGAATTGGTGCAGAATCGAAATTATCAAAACGGCGATCACGTACACCCTCCTCTGAACAAAACCTGCGCAAGCGAAAAGCCGCAGATCACCGGGTCAATCCCAAATTTTCAACACCCTACCGTAGCCCTTACACTGATCCACATTTTCACCCCACCGACACAAGGTCGTTGGATGCGGGTTGATTGTTTCTGTTGAATTAGCCATTCAGTCACTCGTCCACCGACACGGCGTCGGTGGTGCGAAATGTGGGGAAACACCAGGGCATGTCGTCGCTTCGCGGCTCAACACTGTTCTCCGTTGGGAATGCTGTTCGGTGGGCGTGGGATCTCAACGACAATCGTTGTGCCGCTTTCGTTGTCTTCTTCGACGCGAATCCGGCCACCGTGTCGCTGGACGACCTGCTGGCAGATTCCCAGACCCAGGCCGATCCCCTGTGGCTTCGTCGTGAAGAACTGATCGAAAACTGTGGTTCGTAGGTTCTCCGGGATTCCCGGTCCGGAATCCGTGACGCGGATCTCGTGGCAATCTTCAGTGGATCGCAGAGCAACGCGGATCTCTCCGGACTCTCCGACCGCGTCGTGGGCGTTCGACAACAGGTTGTCCAGCAATTGGCGAAGCTGCAGCGGATCAAAGTAAATCTGGAGCGGCTGGCTGGGAGAGTCCAACCGTAGCGACACGCCTTGCTTGGCGTGAAGCCGCTCGAACGACTTCATGATCGGTACCGTGACATCCATCAGCCTGGGATTCGGCTCGGGGGATTGCGTCGCGTTCAACAGACCGCGAATGATGATGTCGGCCGTCGCCAGTTCGTCGTCGATCACCTGCAACATGGACAACAGCTCGGGCTGAGCTTTCGGCAATTCGCCCCGAACGTAATAGGCGGCGTTGCGGACCGCGCCCAGCGGATTACGCAGTTCGTGGGCCATCTGCGCCGCCACGGTGCCGAGCGTCGCCAGCCGTGTTGAGCGGACCAGTTCCTCGCGGACTTTCGACAGTTCCGCCTCGACGATCTCCTTCTCCCGCTTCATGCGATTGGACAGCTCCATGTAAGCGGCTTCGCACCAGGATTCGGCTTCCCTGAGCGGCGTCACATCGACCAGGACGTTGATCGCCCCGCTGAGGTTTCCCTGGTCGTCGTGCAGCGGGCTCGCATGGGCCAATGCCACCCGGCGAGTTCCATCGGGCCGCTCGACAATGATCGATTGCCCGTTGAATTCTGCGTCGTCCTGCAATGCCCGCGCCGTCCAGCAGTTCCGATGCTCGATGGGTGTACCATCGGGTGAGAACAGTTTGAATGCCCCGCAATACCGGTCGACGGGATCGTTCAATGCCGGTCCGCGGCCCCACAGTTCGACCGCACGTTCGTTGAACAGCGTAATCAGTCCCTCCGTGTCGCACGTGTAGGCCGCAGCCGGCAACTTGAGCAGCAGATGGCGCAGACGCTCTTCGCTTTTTTCGAGTCGCGTCTGAACGGCCCGCTGATCTTCGAGCAGACTCAGCAGATTCAGCCGTGAACGCTTTAGGTCGTCGCTCTGCTGCCGAAGCCTTTGCTCCGACGCGCGTCGGTCAGTGACATCCGTCAGAGTCACCAGCAACGACCGCACCCCACCGCTGCCGTCGCGAATGGCAACGGCTTCAAGCTGCACCGTTTTCTGGTCCGGCAGCTCGCCGATACGAAGTTCGCACGAACACGGCGGCGATCCAGCCAGCAGGTTGAAACGGAACAGATACCACGCGTCCTGATCGTCCCGGTGAATCAGACGAGTCCACTGTGTGCCCACCAGTTCGGCACGCGTCCGGTCGAACAGTTCTGCGGCTGCCCGGTTGGCCTGCTGGACGGTGACGAAGTTATCGCCCACCAGTGTCAGATAGCTGACGGGCGCCAGGTCGTACAGATCGGCAAAGCGATCGCGCGACTCCTGCAAAGTCATCTGAGACGCCTGCAACTCCTTGTTTTGCAGTTCCAGTTCAATCTGATGGACCCGCAACTCGTGAATCATCGCACGAACGTCGGCCGCAGCGACAACGTCCAGACTTTGCGAAGTCTGATCCAGCATCTGTTCGGCCCGGTCGCGCAGCGCGGTACTCATCTGACAATTCTCCGGAAATGTGCTGGTTCGATCGTCTGGCAAAAAATTCCTGGCAACTCCACTAACCGTTTGGACGCTAGCGCGGATTATTCATGGTCGTAGTGATGGTGGTGCGTCTTCGGTCTCGGTTAATGGTGTTTTCGACTTGCAGCGCGATTCCGACGTCAATCGGTTTGCTGATGACGCACCAACGGTTTACGACCTCGACGCACCCTACCGTGAATAATCCGGGCTAGTTTCTCGCTTTCACCAATTCAGTCTGGCTGGGCATGCCGCGGATGAAAGACCATCATGCGAATGTGAATGGTCCATCTTGAAGGCGCGGAGCGGGGAATCACGATGAGTCGAACAGACGACGTTGAATTGCTGCACGAATACACCCAGAGCGAAAGCCTGATCAAGCACATGTTGGCGGTCGAGTGCGCCGTGCGTGCGTATGCGCGAAAGTTCGGTGAAGACGAAGAGAAGTGGGGCACCGTCGGCCTGCTGCATGATTTCGACTACGAACGCTGGCCCGATCCACCCAACCATCCGCTCAAGGGGTCCGAGATTCTCGCCGATCGCGGTTACCCCGCCGACGTCATCTACGCGATCAAGTCGCACGCCGACTACCTGGAAGACTGTCCACGCGTGTCGCGGCTGGACAAGACGCTGTATGCCTGCGACGAACTGTGCGGTTTCCTGACCGCCTGTGCCTTGGTTCGACCCGGCCGGCTGGAAGGACTCGCCCCCAAGAGCGTTCGCAAGAAGATGAAGACGGCATCGTTCGCGGCGGCCGTGAATCGAGACGACATCCTCAACGGAGCCGAAGACCTGGGCGTCGATTTGAACGAGCACATCAGTTTTTGCATCGCCGCGATGCAAGAGATCGCCGAAGACTTGGGGCTCGTGCCGGACTCAACCCCATGAACGAGGCATCTTCGCGATCCCTGCTCAAAACAGACGTGTCGTCCACACCGTTGCTGCTCGTAAGCGTGCGCGATGCGTGGGAAGCCGATCAAGCTTTGGCGGGCGGCGCGGACATTATCGACATCAAGGAGCCGCACCACGGTGCTCTTGGAATGGCGAACTTTGGGGCAATTCAAGCGATCGCCGCCATGAAACTCGGCGAGACACCCTTGAGCGTGGCGGCTGGTGAAGCCGGCGATTGGTTGTCGAGCGAAACAGCGGTGCCTGGCAGCACGGACTCGAACCAGGCCCCAGGATTCGAACGCGAAGCAACACCGTTTTCGTATTGCAAACTGGGTCTCGCGGGCTTCGCTGAATCTGTCGACTGGCAGGCTCGTTGGCAGGAGTCCCGCGAACGAGCAAGCCGGATTTTGCCCGCGCGGCAATGGGTTGCAGTCGCGTATGCCGACCACCATCTCGCAAATTCACCGCAACCAGCATTGATCGTGGATGAAGCGATCCGTTCCGGCTTGGCGGGATTCCTAATTGATACGTACGGGAAAACGAACGGTGGGCTGCTCGAGTTCGTGTCGCCAACCGCGCTGGGCGAATTGATCGATCGCCTACACGCCAACGGCTTATTCGTCGCCCTTGCGGGCCAAGTCGATCGAGCGTTGCTGCCGAGACTGTTGCCGCTGAACGCCGACGTAATTGCGATACGCACGGCCGCATGCAGAAACGGCGACCGCAATGGCCGAGTCGAAGCCGACGCGATTCGCGAGTTCAAGCGGTCGATGTGGCTAAGGCTGGGCTGTTAAAAATCTGGTATTGTCGGGGCTGGGTGTTTGCGCAGGTTTTGTTCCGGAGTGGCCAGCGGCGGAGCCGCGACAGCATAAA
>JAQBZS010000120.1 GCA_027622115.1 Planctomycetota bacterium
TTCGCCTCGGCCAGTTCCGCGGCCGCATAGTCCCGCGCGGCGGCCCGCTCGTCATGGGCATCTAGATGCGCGAGGACGGAGCCTCTCATTACCACATCGCCCTCGGTCACCGTCAGGCGGTCGAGTCGGCTGCCTTGAGTCGCTCCGACTTCAATGATCCGCGTGTGGGGTTCCAGACGTCCGAGCGCGTGGACTTTCGTGTTGCCGGACCGAGCGAGGGAACCGGACTCATCGGGTGCAAACGACTGCTGCTGCCGTTCGTACCACCGTCCGCCAAACACGCCGGACGCCAGCGAGGCAACAATGAGAACAACCAGTGATAGAAACGTTTTTGCATTCATCAGCATCCTCACACGCCAGTCCGTTGGCATTTATGGCGTTGCCCTGGGCTGGTTTCGTTCGACCGTTCCCTGCGGGGCGACCGGAAACGACGCGAGCCGTGGAAATCGGATTCCACGGCTCGTTCGCGTTGGACACCACAAATCTTCTCAGGCGAGCTTTTCCATCTTGAGGAGGCTCAGTGGTTCGAAGGTGCTGATGACATCCGCCGGCGTGTGATCAATGCGATCATCATTGTTCCACAGCGGAACGCCCAAAGCGTAGCGAGCGGCCAGTGTGTCGACTTTTTCTTCGGAACCGGGTTTGGCTCCAGTTGGCTCATTCGGATCGTTTCCCAGGACTGCAAATGCTTCGTCTTCCATTCCCCAAGTCCCGACAAACTCTCCAAGAAGACTGTCGATGGACTCGGCCTGAGACGCAAATGATGACATTAGGACCCTTTCTGGACGCGGCCTGCGGCTGTAGGCGTCACACCGTGAGGGGTGATGTGGTTACCGCCGAAGACTGAGGCAAATGACGAGAATCAAAGTTCTTCCGCGATTCTGCCCACAGTGAATCTGAGCGTCAACAGATTTTTGGACCAGTCGAATATTTTCACGAACTTGATCAAATCGCAGGAAAAACGTCATGTTTCCTGTTAGGAAAGTCGATCATGTCCCGCTCCGCATGGAATCGTCTCAACCAAGAAATCGTCGCCTGTGACTTGTGCCCCCGGCTCCGAGACCACTGCCGACACATCGCCAACGTGAAACGTCGCGCCTATCTTGATGACGATTATTGGGGCCAACCGGTTCCAAATCTCGGAGCCCAGTCGGCTCGGTTGTTGATCGTGGGACTTGCGCCAGGCGCACACGGAGCCAATCGAACCGGGCGAATGTTCACGGGCGATCGTAGCGGGGACTGGCTGTTTCGAGCCCTGCACAACGCCGGATTCGCCAATCAGCCCGACTCAACGAGCAGACACGATCGACTGGAATTGATCGACTGCGCCATAACCGCCACATGCCATTGTGCGCCGCCGGACAACAAGCCGACTCGCGACGAAGTCGAAAACTGTCGGACGTGGTTCGAGCAGACCGTCGAATTGTTGCCGGTTCGCGTTTTCCTGGCACTCGGGCAAATTGGCTGGAGATCGATGATCGACCACGCCAGACAATCCCAGTGGTATTCCGGCAAAGTTCCCAAATTCGGGCACGGAGCCGAGGTATGCTTGAGCGACGACCGGTGGTTGCTCGGCAGCTACCACCCGAGCCAGCAGAACACATTCACGGGTCGATTGACGGAATCCATGTTGGACGATGTGTTCAATCGGGCCAAGCAACTGCTGTCAAACTCGAAAATGCATGAGAAATGACGGTTGCACGGACTCTGCAACGGAATGCTTCGGATTCCCCGGAACGACCGACACCTTCGCTAATAACGTTTCACTTCCCGAATCAGGCGGTTAGGATGGGTCTTCGCGTCTCGGGTCAGGTCTAAAGATGGCAACCTGGTTCGGTGGATGACTACATAAGGAGCATCATCGTCCCATTCAACGTTGCACGGAGTTGTCAATCATGGCCATTTACCTCATTCCGGTAGACAAGGGACGTCGCATCGTACTCGACAAGGCGGTTGTCTTTATCGGACGGCATCCCGAATGCGATGTCGTGCTGACCCGCAGCCGCAAGGTCTCGCGAAAACACTGCTGCATCGCACAGGTGAACAGTCGTTTCATGATTCGCGATCTCGGCAGCATGAACGGCACGCGATTGAACGGCAAACGCATCAAACGCGAAAGCCGGGTCCGATTGGGCGACAAAGTCTCGATTGGCGACGTGCAATACGTGCTCGCCGTTGACGAGAATTCCATCGTCAAATCCCAGCCGATGCCGGATGACCTGGAACGCGAGACACCTCATAAGAACGTCGATCGCGATTATGACCGGCCGCTGAAACCGGCCATCCCGCTGGATCTCAGCCAAGACTATCCCGTCGCCATCGATGACGAGGAACGCAGCATTGTGGTGGAGCGGTCGCACATTGCGGTGCCGGCCGGTGAAGACCCGTACATGACGTACGACAGCGACGATGACGGCATTCCTGTCAGCGATTCCGACCAACTCAACCTCGACTGACGCGGTTTGACGCGAATTCCAGCAGGCCGTACCATCGCCGCCCCAATTCAGCGAACCAACATTCAATCGACCACAACATTCAAACTGCCGTTCCCGATGAAATCAAAACCCGACACAATCACCCGCTGCATTACGCCGATCGGCATTATGATTCGGACCGACTAGTCCGGCGGCACTGGGTATTGAGTTCAACACGCGTCAACCACCTCCCAGGTCGCAAGTCTGGGAGGTTTTTTTATTCGTCGACGGCACTGCGGCACGATCGCCGCATCGTCCTACACGCAGTTATCGAGAATCTCAATATGTCCCGCATCCAAACCTACGACACAACGCTCCGAGACGGCACTCAAGGCGAGGGCGTCAATCTGTCCTTGCAAGACAAATTGATGATCGCCAACAAGCTCGACGAACTCGGGTTCGACTACATCGAAGGCGGCTACCCCTTATCCAACCCGAAAGACAAGGAATTCTTCGAACGGGCCGCCGAAATCGAATGGCGACATGCCAAGATCGCGGCGTTCGGGATGACGCGTCGCTGCGGCGTCACGGCCGATGAAGACGTGGGGATGATTGCACTCCGAGACTCGCAAGCACCCGTGATCACGATTGTCGGCAAGACCTGGGATCTGCACGTGCATGACGTGCTGCGGATCGACGAGCAAGAAAACTTGGACATGATTCGCGACTCGGTGTCCTATTTGCGATCGTTCGACCGCGAGATCGTGTACGACGCCGAACACTTCTTCGACGGTTGGTCGGCGAATCCCGAGTTCGCGCTCCGGACGATCAAAGCCGCCGAGGAAGCCGGTGCGGCAATCGTGGTGCTGTGTGACACGAATGGCGGCAGTTTGCCGGATCAAATCGTCGAGGCGGTCAACGCGGCGCAGGAGGTTCTGTCGGTTCCGGTGGGCATTCATTGCCACAACGATTGCGATGTCGCCGTGGCAAACAGTTTGGCTGCCGTGTCGAGCGGCGCGATTCAGGTGCAGGGCACAATCAACAGCATCGGTGAACGATGCGGCAACGCGGACCTGATCAGCGTGATTGCGAACTTGGCCCTGAAACGCGGGGCGGACGTCATCACGGAGGATGGAGTCCGACATCTCACCGAGCTGTCTCGTTATGTGTACGAGATCGCGAACCAGAATTTCCGATCCGGCCAAGCGTTTGTCGGCTCGAGCGCCTTCGCTCACAAGGGCGGGATGCACGTTCATGCCGTGAATCGAGTGGCGCGAAGCTATGAACATGTCGAGCCCAAATCGGTCGGCAACGTTCGCCGCGTGTTGATCAGCGAGTTGTCCGGGCGCTCGAACATCGTCGCCAAGACGACCAAGTATAAGCTGGATCACGACAACGAATTGATGACGCGGATCTTGAACCGCGTCCAGGACATGGAGGCCGCCGGTTATCAATTCGAAGCGGCCGAGGCGTCGTTCGAGTTGCTCGTCAAGAAAGTCTCCGGGAACTATGTGAAACAGTTCGAGCGGATTCATTATCGAGTCAACGTGGAAACCGACGACAACGGCGACACCACGACCGAGGCCACGATCAAGCTGATCGTGAAGGGCAAAGTCGAGCACGTGGTGGCTGAAGGCGACGGTCCGGTCAACGCGCTGGATTCGGCATTGCGATTGGCACTCAATCAGGCTTACCCCGGCCTGAAAGAGATGCACTTGGTGGATTACAAGGTGCGGGTCATCAATTCGGCCGAAGGCACGGCCGCTCGAGTACGGGTCGTGATTGAAAGTGCCGACCACGACGACGTTTGGAACACCGTCGGCGTCAGCGAGAATATCATTGAAGCTAGTTGGCTGGCGCTCGTCGATAGCGTGGAATACAAGCTGCACAAGGACGAGGGTGCCATGGAAATGGCCGACGAGCCGGAACCGGTCTTGGAAACCGAGTCGGTCGCTTCGAATTGATTCTCGACGAGCTTGGCGTTTTTCAAGCGAATACTCGCATCCCGTTCTCTGACGGGCTATCAACCTTCACGGGCTTGCTGACGTGCCAGGATTTGAAGGTGAACGTCCTCAAGCCCGCGTCCGTCGAAAACTTGGGAAATCTGGGCCTGTTGTGGTCCGCGGAATGAAGCGCGAAGGAGAATCTCGAATGAAGTGTGCAACTTCGTTGTTCTGTGCGTTGATGGCGGTCGCGTCGCACGGGCTCGCCGAGGATCGGCCGAATTTTGTCGTCGTGTTCGCGGACGATCAGGGGTATCAGGACGTCGGCTGCTTTGGTTCGCCGGATATCAAGACGCCGCATCTGGATCGCATGGCGAAAGAAGGCGTGAGATTCACTGATTTCTACGTGTCGCAGGCCGTATGCTCGGCGTCTCGCGCGGCACTGCTGACCGGGTGCTATTCCAATCGTGTCGGTATTCTGGGGGCACTCGGCCCGAATGCTCGGTACGGCATCAACGAGAACGAATCGACCATTGCCGAAATACTCAAGACCAAGGGCTATGCCACGGCGATTTACGGCAAGTGGCATCTGGGGCATCACCCGAAGTTCCTGCCGACGCGACACGGCTTCGACGACTATTTCGGGCTGCCATATTCCAACGACATGTGGCCCTTTCATCCCGGAGTGCGGCACTTGCCGATGACCGAGCGACTGAAGCGGTGGCCACATTTGCCGTTGATCGAAGGCGAAAAGATCGTCAACCCGCAAGTCACGCCGGAAGCGCAAACGCACCTGACAACGTGGTACACCGAGCGAGCCGTCAAGTTTATCGAGGGCCACAAGGACGAGCCGTTCTTTGTGTATGTCCCGCATTCCATGCCGCATGTGCCGCTGTATGTCAGCGAAAAGTTCAAGGGCAAATCCAAGCGAGGCCTTTATGGCGACGTCATCATGGAGATCGATTGGTCCGTTGGCCAAATCTTGGAAACGTTGAAGCGACTCAAGCTGGATGAAAAAACGCTCGTGATCTACACGTCGGACAACGGCCCGTGGTTGTCGTACGGCGATCATGGCGGAGCCGCGTTGCCGCTTCGAGAAGGCAAGGGCACCAGTTGGGATGGCGGCCAACGAGAACCGTGCATCATGCGTTGGCCCGGCAAGATCCCCGCCGGCAACGTGTGCAGTGAAGTGGCCGCCACGATCGACATCTTGCCGACACTGGCGCATCTCGCCGGAGCCGAACTTCCGGCCCACACGATCGATGGCAAGAACATCTGGTCGCTGATGTCCGGCAAGGACGGGGCAACATCGCCACATGAAGCGTACTACTTTTATTGGGGACGGC
The DNA here is from genome assembly GCA_027622115.1 of Planctomycetota bacterium. GTDB lineage: Bacteria > Planctomycetota > Planctomycetia > Planctomycetales > Planctomycetaceae > JAQBZS01. The sequence goes on from JAQBZS010000120.1 coordinate 5,704, forward strand.
ACTTGCAGTGCATTCGCAGTGGTGACTGGAAGCTGCACTTTCCCCACGCGTATCGCAGCCTCAAGGACAAACCCGGCAGTGGTGGCATTCCAGGTCCGTACGTTCAACGGAAAACGGGGCTGGCTCTTTACAACGTGCAAACCGACATCGGCGAACAGCACAATGTTGCGGACAAGCATCCGGATATCGTCGCGCGACTCAAGAAACTGGCGGACAAGGCACGTGCTGAACTGGGCGACTCCGCAACCAATCAGCAGGGAGCCGGCGTGCGACCGGCCGGAAGCCTGTAGAGGCATTCCATGAGCATCACATGGACCGATATTCTCCAATTCTTCGCCGCATTCTTGCTCTTCTATGGTGTGTTGGCAGCGGTGGCAACAGTTTTGTCGATGCGAATCTTGCGGCGATTTATTGATGAAACCACGCTCTCGATCGTCATGCCATTGCTTTGGCTGATCTGGTTTGTAGTGCTGGTGATCTCGTTTTTCAGCTTTAGCGAGTAAGACAAGCATTGTTCGCCAAGTCTCGTCGCGGACCTGTACGTCGCATCGCGAAAGCGATTGGCGTTTCGTTTGCTTTGCGGGTTGGCCACAATGAAGTCGATTGCGGAGTGAGCGTGAATCCGTTTCCCACCATGGAGAATTCATGAATCCCGTGATGCCTCTGGAACAAGATCAAAACGTTGCAGTCGACAGCCGCACCGAAGACTGGCGCTATGGTCGACGCTATCTTCGACGCGTCGATGAACACGGCGAAGTGACTTACGACGAAGTGCCATTGACTCTGGAGGACATGCTGCATCCGGAAGAAGGGGACGAGCACGTGAGCGTTCCGGGACATTCCAGAGATTGTCGGCGACTTTACGATGGCTTAACGCTTCACCTCCCCAAGGATCGGACCGTGGTGGCGTTGGACGATTGTAATGTCGATCTCTGCCTGCCGGGGATTTCGGGATTGCGACCCGATGTTGCCGTCCTTGAAGTTCCGCGAGTGCCCCAGGACTTTGACGACTTGGGCACGTTTCACATGACGAAGCATCAGGGTGTCCCGCTGCTGTTCATCGAAGTGACATCTCGGGACACGCGAAAAAATGATGTGGGCATCAAGTTGGAGTACTATGAACAGGCCGGAGTCAAGCAATACGTTCTGGTGGATCGCGCTCACCCGGTCTCTCCGAGATTGACCGGTTATGTGTTGGGTCCGCAGGGCTTCGAAGTCCAGCAACCGGATGGGCGTGGTCGACTCTGGCTGCACGACGTCGGCTTGTGGATTGCCTACGAGACCGACCGCGCGGTCTTGTATGACGGCGATGAAGTTGTCCCCGATTCCGAAGAACTCGTGGGACGCGTGATTGCCGCCCAGCAAGAGGCCGACGGCGAAAGGATACGCGCCGAACAGGCCGAGTTGAAAATCCTGGAATTGCAGGCTCAGCTTCAGCGACTGAAGGACTCGGACGGCGGTCCCAAAGCGTGAGCCTACTGGGTAAAACCCTTCAATGATCCGTACCGCCTCCGACAGACAATCGACGATTTAGGCGAGTTTCACTTGCGGATCTTGCAGTGTCTGACGACCGTGTCCCTGAGTTGTCCGGAGTGTCGGCGCTTCGCCGGGCGACCGGTCGGGGGGGCTACACGATTCGCGAGGGAGACGGAGCATGTCGTTGCGACAAGTTATGCCGCGGGTATTGATCGCGTTCACGTTTTCGGTCACGTCATTGTCCGCGGATTCGCCCCAGGAACGGTTCGATAACGGCGTCGGGCGACTGCTGGCGGCTCGCTGTTTGGGCTGTCATAGCGGGGTAGAACCGAAGGGGCGATTGAATCTGGCGACTCATGCCGCCGCGATGAAGGGCGGCGAAAACGGCGTTGTACTCAAGCCCGGTCGGCTCGAAGACAGCGAATTGTGGAAACGCGTGGCCAAGGATGAGATGCCGCCGAAACAACCGCTGTCCGAACTCGAAAAGGAAATGCTTGAACAATGGATCGTCAGTGGAGCGAAGTGGGGGACGGACCCGATTGACCGGCTGCGATATACCACGGATCGCCGAGCCGGCTACGACTGGTGGTCGTTGCAACCCATTCGCAACGTGACACCGCCCGAAATCGGCGATACTCCGTGGCCTCGAAACGCCATCGACGAATTCGTGTGGCAGCGGCTGACCGCAGCCAAGCTGTCTCCATCCCAACCCGCCGATCCGCGCACGCTGATTCGGCGCGTCTATTTCGATTTGCTTGGTTTGCCGCCGAGTCCCGAAGTCGTGGCCGAGTTTGTTCGCAGCCCGACCGACGCAGCCTATGCCCAGATCGTCGATGAGTTGCTCAAGTCGCCGCGGTACGGTGAACGCTGGGGTCGGCATTGGTTGGACATCGTGCGATTCGGCGAGAGCGATGGCTTTGAACGAAACGGGCCGCGGATGAATGCCTGGCCGTACCGCGACTGGATCATCGATTCGCTGAACGACGACATGCCCTACGACGAATTCGTCCGCATGCAGTTGATCGGCGACTTGCTCAAGCCCGGTCGAGAAGGCGCGGCGTCAGTCGGCTTCCTGGTGGCTGGCGTGCATAACACGGTGGTCGGCGGCAGCGAACGGATGAAGAAACTCGCCAAGCAGGACGAATTGGAAGAGGTCATCGGCGCGGTCGGGCAGACGTTCCTCGGCTTGACCGCGAATTGTGCTCGGTGCCATGACCATAAGTTCGATCCCATCAAGCAAACCGAGTACTACCAGTTGATCTCGACGATTTCCGGCATGAACCACGGCGAACGCGATGTGCGATCCACAATCGATAGCAAGCAACTCGCGTCACTGACGGGGCAGATCGGCAAACTCTCTCAGCACATCGCGGTCATCGACGAAACGGCACGGAAAGGCGTGCTCGCCGCTCGAAAGCAGGGCAAGGCGAAACCGCCCGAGCCACCCAGGCCGTTCGCGCAATGGGATTTCGACGGCGACCTGAAAGATCGCATCGGTAACTTGCACGGAAAGATTGTCGGTTCGGCGACACTCGAAAACGGTGCATTGGTCGTGGACGGGAAGTCGTATGTCGAGACTCCCGTCATCGACAAAGCCATTCGAGAGAAGACGCTGGAAGCTTGGATTCAAGTGGACACACTCGATCAGTCCGGCGGGGCGGCCATCAGTTTGGAAACGCCCGGCGGTGGTATCTTCGACGCGATCGTGTTCGCCGAACGCGAGACCCAACGCTGGATGGCGGGCAGCAACGGCTTTGTGCGGACGCTGCCGTTCAATGGTCCGCAAGATCAGGACGCGGCCAAGCGTCCCGTGCATGTCGCCCTCGTCTATCAGGCGGACGGCACCATCATCGGCTACCGAGACGGGCAGCCATACGGCAAGCCGATCAAGAAATCCGGTCTGCAATCGTATGTGCCGAAGCAATCTCGCTTGCTGTTTGGACTTCGGCATAGTCCACCCGGCGGTAATCGTTTCCTCAAAGGCAGAATCTTCAAGGCGAGTCTCTACGATCGAGCCTTAACACCAGACGCGGTGGCGGCGTCGGCGGGGACCAGTTCCGACTTCGTGCCTGAAAAGCAGATCGTGGCATTCTTAGACCAAGAGACTCGCACCAAGCGAGCCACGCTCAAGACGCAATTGGCCGGTGCCGAGCAACAGCGAAAGACGATCGAAGCGGCCGCCAATCAGAAGATGTACACGATGAATCCCGGCAATCCCGGTCTGATTCGCTTCTTGCATCGCGGCGATATCGAGAAAGAAGGCGACGTCGTGTCTCCGGCGGCTGTCGCTTCGGTGAAGGGCGTGAAAGCCGATTTCGGCCTGACGCCGCAAGCCTCGGATGCGGATCGTCGCCGCAAGCTGTCGGCTTGGGTTACGAATGCCGACAATCCGTTGTTGGCGCGTGTCATCGTGAATCGCGTGTGGCAATACCACTTCGGGACGGGCTTCATAAGGACGCCGAGCGACTTTGGCTTCAATGGTGGTCTTCCGAGTCATCCGGATCTCATTGATTGGTTGTCGCGCGATTTGAAGACCAACGATTTCCGCTTGAAGTCGTTGCATCGGCTGATTGTGACATCGAGCACGTATCGTCAGTCGTCCGCGCGGAACCAAACGGCGCTGAACGTCGATGCCGAGAATCGATTGCTGTGGCGAATGAGTCCTCGACGCCTCGATGCCGAGTCCGTGCGAGATGCGATTCTCTCCACCGCGGGCAAACTGAACGTGGCGATGGGCGGACCGGGATTCATCGACGTTTCCATCACGCCCAATAACGGCACGACGTACTACGAAGACAAGGACGTTGACGGCGACGAGTACTTCCGCCGGACGGTCTATCGCTTCACGCCCCGCGGCGGCCGCAGTTCGCTGCTCGATACGTTCGACTGCCCAGACCCAGCGACTGCGGCACCGCGTCGAGCGATCACCACGACCCCACTGCAAGCGTTGAGTCTGCTCAACAACGCATTCGTCCTGAGGATGGCGGACTACTTCGCGCAACGTCTCGGCAAAGTTACCGGCGACAATGTCGGCTCAATCGTCGACCGGGCGTGGCAGTTGGCGATTGCTCGCGCACCGAACGACGTGGAACGCGCGCTGTCGATTGAGTTGGTCGCGAAACACGGCTTGCCGGCCCTGTGTCGTGGGCTGTTTAACGCAAGTGAATTTGTGATCGTGGAATAACCCGACGTTTCGAGGCATGCGCCCGATATCAATCGCTTGTTCCCGGACCTCCTTCGCACGGACGACTCGGAACGCTTCCGGCGACGAAGCATTCGTGCTCGTCGTCAATCAAATACTTGTTTGGCCATTGTCGTCAATCAAGCCTGCAACGGTCGGGCGTCTGCAACGACCGGACGGCTGCACTTCTACTTCTTGCTGAATCCGGCTGCGAATGCACGTCCGAATCCTTTGGTGTCGGTGCGATAGATCTGCCGCAACGCATTATTCACGTTGCCGCCATCCTTCATCGCGCTGACGAATTGGCCGAATTGCCGCTCGCTGCCCGCTCGTAACATGAAACTCACCAACGTGTAGCCCACGGGACCGATGTCGGCCGGCGAGAATTTGCCGGCGGTGAAGACGTCTTCGGGTTTCTCAAGCGACTTCAGGGCGTCCAGAGCCAATTCGCTCAGACCCGCCAAATACGCGTTCTCGGAATCTGCCCGTTTGGCAAGGACCAATCCTGTGCCTCGCAGCACCCAGTCGGGCAATTTCGTTCCGCCTCGCTGCAAGAACGCGCCGGTCACGTGATCGATCATGTTCACGTGCAACCCGCCAGTCCTGGGACCAACTTCGTCGCCCGTATCCTGTAACACCACATAGGCTTCGTCGAAACTGGGAGTCACCACCGAGTGCCCGATCATTTCGGCTGGAGCCTCGCGGTTTTGGATTGTCAAATTGAATTCTTCGTACCCAAATCGGTCCTTGATCACGAACAGCGTCAACTTGCCTTTGAAGGCTGCGGTATCGCCCTTTTCGCCGAACATGGTTCGCAGGCGTTTCATGTGTTCTTCGGCCCAGCCGTCCACTTGCTGCAAACGTTCGGCGGCCACGTTACCCAAAACAATGAACTCCTTGCTCTCCAGATACTGCGGCCGATCCTTCGGAAGCACTCGCTTCCAGGCTTCCTTGGCTTTATTCAGTCGATACTCGGCCAATTGTTCGGGCGTCAGCTTCGCGAGTTCCATCGCCTTCAACTCGTCCTCGGTTGGAACGAGATCACGCAGGGGTTTACGAGGATCTTCGCCATCAAACTTGGCGCCTTCTTCGATCCACGTCCGCAGATTGTTCCAATTGGTTCGCGTAATCAGAGCCTGGCCCGGAGGCATCTTGATCGGTTCTTGCTTTCCGACCAGATCCCACAACCGGCTGCCGTCCACATTGCCGGGCAAAACGACTCGTCCGCTGTCTCCGCCTTTCAGCAAGTTCTCGAACGTGGTGACCGAAAATCCGCTGCGAGGGTTGTTTCCGCCGTGGCACCGCATGCAGAGGTTGACCATGAAGGGCGCAATGTCCTTCTTGAACGAAACCTTCTCTTCACCGGTCGCGTAGGCCACTTGCACGTTGGATGTGGGACGCGGCTTAGCGGCGGGAGTCTTCGCCGCTGCTGCCGCGA
>JAQBZS010000121.1 GCA_027622115.1 Planctomycetota bacterium
CATTCAAAAGCCCACGCTCTGGCGAGCGTGGCTACAAAACGGGAAGTTGTTACTGCACGCGTCCTTAGTCGCTATATGGCGTTGATGGCGACACCTTCTTCTCGACCGGCCGCTTCTGTGGTCGAAGTGTTTTCGGGGAGACGACGGAATTGTGGCGCCACTTCAGGATGATCTCTACGGCGGGGTCCACAATATCTTCTTCTCCAATGTTGGCAGCAGCCTGAGGCGCAGGAAACAAGCGCCTGATCAGAAGCATGGGATTACAGGGTTAACCCCAGATTCTCAACACCCTACCCCGCCGACCGGCCTACTGTCACAGTGTAATGTCGACGCTGATCATCGAAGTCTTCCAGCCCGCGACCTTCTACGCCGCTGAAAGTCTTCCTCGAAGCTTTCGTCGATCTCGTCGTCCTCGACGATGACTTCATCCATTCCGCCGTCTTCCCGGCGTATGAACGTGACGTAGACCCGCGCCAAGAATGCCATGGGATAATGATCCACCTGTTTGCGGTCTCCCATGTAGTTCAGCTTCTTGGCAAGTGCCTGTGATATGACTCGCGCCATGGCGTGGCCGCGGTCGTGTGACAGGACTTTTCGGCGGCCGAGAAATTCGTCTACCAGCGATAGGGTCTCGCGGCTGGGGCGAAAGCTGTTGATGTCGTCTCGCACGAGCGGTTGGATCTTTTCGACGATGACGGGTTCACGCGGCAGCACGACTCGGCGTTCTTGGATCACCACCGTTTGCGCGACCAAATCGCCCAGTCGGCGAAAGTTGCGGGATGCCAGCATGCTGACGAACGCCACGCCGTACAGCAGAAAGCCGTCGATGGCTCGCATCAGGTTTCGCAAAAAGGCCGACCAGAATGACAGTGGGTGTCCGTTGGCTTGGATGACGCGCAGTCCGAATGCGTTTTTGCCAACCGTCTTGCCGTGAAAGAAGCCCTCGCAGATCACATAGTAGCCCCACTCCATAACGAACCAGAACACTAGCAACAAGCCGGTCGACGTCCCCTGTAAGACCGGGACCACCACCAACAGGCACTGGATGAGCAGGAAGATGAAGAAAGTGATCGCGCCTCGAACCAGGAAGTCCAGCAGATAGGCCGCGCAGCGAATCGACGGCCCCGCCAACTGATAGGACAACACCACGTTCTCGGGTGTCTCCACATTCAGTTCGAGGCTCACCGGACGGTCCGCGTCGCGATCGTCACGCCACTCGTCCGTAAACACTCCCGCCATGCGACCAACAAGACCGCTCATTTCTGAACCACAAACACGGCACCCGTTTGCGAGCAATACGCGTACATCTGGTTGGCTTGGATTGTTGGAAACTCGGTCTTATTGAGCTTCACCATTTGCAGGAAGTCATTGAACGGCGGGTAGGTGCCGTTCGAAGCCCGATAGAAATCCACGGACTTCTTAAGGCCGATCGAACCTAAGCGATCTTGTGCGAACGTCAGGATGTGGCCCGCTTGCGGCTTGTCCATGATCCGCACGTTGGGGTTGGTCTGCACCAATGCCTGATAATGCACCAACTGCGGCTTTCGAGTGATGGGCGGAGCGGTCGGCGCGGTGACCTTGTAGGGATTGCTTGGCGGCTTATCGAATTCCAGCACGTTTTGTCCCGGTTGAACGTTGGCGGCGACGGGAGTTTGCGGGGAGCCGTTTTGTGGCGGAGCCGACGCACCCGGGTGGGGATTTGGATTTTCAGCCGGCACACGTGCCTCGCCCGGTTGGCCGTTGTCTCCGGTCTTGGCTTGTTCCGCAGATGCCAGCAAACTGTCAATCAGACTAGGGCCGGTTGCTTGCTCGTCCGAATTTGCGTCAGTCGAACCCGAGTTCTTGGCACTGCCGCAGCCCCAAACGCCGATGATCAACGTCAGAATCAGAATTGAACGCATGGACGTCCCCAAGTGTGAAAGGAGGAATGATCAACAGACGCTCCACCACTGGGGACAGCGTACTTCGCTCATCTGCGATTCACCATCCTTGTGCCGCCGCACGGTGGATCGTCATCAGGCCCCCGTCGTCGCTTCGGTGGAATCTTCGATCGCTTGACCCATAAAATGCGGCTTATGTGAGTCAACTCGGGTCGTCGTCGGAGGCTGCCATGATTGAAATCCAGACGTCGCAGGCTGCGGGTCGGTTGTGTAACGGTGTTTCGAGACGCACGTTCTTGCGGGTGGGATCGCTGGGCGTCGGTGGTCTGACGCTCGCCGACTTAATGCGATTGCGGGCATCCGGCGACGCGGACTCCCGCAAGACTCACAAGTCCGTCATCGTGGTCTTTCTCAACGGCGGGGCGAGCCAATCGGACATGTTCGACATGAAACCCAAGGCACCGGCCGAGTTTCGTGGCGAGTTTTCGCCAATCTCGTCGAACGTGCCGGGTGTTGATGTTTCCGAACTGCTGCCCAAACACGCCGCGATGATGGACAAGATGTCGATCGTCAACGGGATTCAGGTGATTACCAGCGGTCATAGTCTTTACGAAGCCAGCACTGGCTTTGCCGGTAATGTGCAACCGAGACGACCATCCATCGGAGCTGTCGTTAGCCGCTTCGGTAAGAACACCGAGGGCATGCCGCCTTGGACCAGCATGGCGGGCCATTCGGACCCCGCCTTCCTCGGGCCGGAGCACGCCGGTTTCAATCCGAGCGGCGGTTTGATGCGGGATCTGTTCACAAACGGCGGTTTGCCGGCCGATCGAGTGTCCTTGTTGAAGGCCGTGGATAACCTGCGGCGCGACATTGATGCCAATCAGGAATTGCTGGCCACCGATACATTTACGGACAAAGCACTGCAAATGCTCAGTTCCACGCGGATTAGGGAAGCCTTCGATGTGAAGCAAGAGCCCGAAAAGATTCGCGAGCGATATGGCAAGCAGAATTACGGCGGTGTCGGTTTACTGCAAGCGCTGCGTTTGGCACAGGCGGGCGTAAGCCTGATTACCGTCTACGGTCCCGGGAATGGCAAGTGGGACACGCATAAAGACAACTTCAAGGTCATGAAGGACACGATCCTGCCGCATTACGATCAGAGTCTGACCGCGATGTTCGAAGACTTGTATGCACGCGGTTTGGACAAAGATGTACTGATTGCGATTTATGGAGAATTCGGCCGCACGCCGCGAATCAATAAGAATGCCGGTCGAGACCATTATCCGCAATCGGGCTTCGTGCAATTCGTCGGCGGCGGATTAAGTATGGGTAAAAAAGTCGGAGACACCGGCATTCGTGGGGACTGGGACATTAGTCGCGGCCAGCCCTATACCATCCAGAATATCATTTCCACGATGTACCACGTCCTGGGCATCGATCCTTCGATCAAGGTGCCGGATAACTTCGGACGTCCGCAATACTTGCTGGCACAGCGAAACCCCGTTTCAGAACTCATGTAATCACCGTTCGAATCCGAGGTGTCGCCCATGAGATGCTCTATTTTTGACATCACCCTGTTGCTTGTTGTTTCAAGTGTCACGGCTTTGGCGGAGCCGCCGCGGATCGGGAACGATGAACTTAAAACATTCACAACGATTCCCGCACAAGTCGTGCTCGTGGGACAAGACGACCAACAGCAATTGGTCGTGACCGGCCACCATGCGAACTCCGGCGTTAGCGATGTCACGCACCAAGTATCGTTCAAGGCAGCGGACGCGGGAATTGTTCGCATTGATGCCGGCGGGCTCGTGGCGCCGGTCGCCGACGGCACGACTTCGATTGCAATCGAGTCTCAAGGCGTCTCGTTGTCGATCCCCGTTCGTGTGACGAGCTGTAACGCGGATCAGCCGATCAACTTTACGAATGAAATCGTGCCGATCCTGACAAAGCTGGGCTGTAACGCTGGTAGCTGCCATGGAAAAGCCGAAGGGCAGAACGGCTTCAAACTGTCGCTGTTGGGCTTCGATCCCGCCGCCGACTACGAAGCCCTCGTGCATGAAGGCCGTGGCCGCCGCGTGCTCGAATCCGCGCCGGAACAGAGTCTGCTGTTGATCAAACCGACCGGTCGACTGGGACACGGAGGCGGCAAGCCGCTGGCAGTTGGATCAGCGGACTACCGGCTTCTCGAACGCTGGATCGCGGTGGGTAGCCCGTTCGGAAACGCGGACGATCCTCGAGTGACCGGCATTGAAGTCCGCCCCGCGCATCGCCTGCTGCGGAAACAGGCGGATCAACAACTGACCGTAACCGCGAGATATAGCGACGGGAAAACGCGCGACGTCACTCGCCGTGCCGAATTTCGTAGCAACGACGGCGAGCTGATTGACGTGAATCAGGACGGTCGGGTGCAAACCGTGGGGCGATTCGGCGAAGGTTCGGTCATGGTGCGATATGCCGGGTTCGTGTCATTGTTTCGCGCAACGATTCCACTGGAATCCGCGTCGTCACTAGAGTCTCAAGCGTCTCCCGCCAACTTTATCGATGAGTTTGTATTCGCAAAACATAGACAGCTTGGTTATGTCGCGTCTGAATTATGCACGGATGGTGAATTTATCCGTCGGGCGTCCCTGGACATCGCGGGAACGCTGCCGTTGCCCGACGAGGTCCGGCAATTCGTTGCCGATCAGAATCCGAACAAGCGACAACTGCTCGTGGACCGCTTGCTGGAGCGGCCGGAATACGCGGAGTATTGGTCGTTGAAATGGGCGGACGTGCTCCGAGTCCGCGGCGGATCCAATGACGATACCAAGGCCAAGATCGACGGCCTGAATACACGAGCCATCAAGTTTCGCGAATGGATTCGCCAAAGCCTGGCAGAGAATAAGCGATACGACCGGTTTGTTCGTGAGATTGTTACTGCGGATGGCATGACGACCGGTCCACAGTCGCAACCCGCTATTTTGTGGTATCTGGAACTTAAGAATGCGGAAGGGTTGATTGAAGACACCTCGCAAGCGTTTCTCGGCACGCGGATTCAATGTGCGCGGTGTCATCACCACCCGTTTGAGAAATGGAGCCAGGACGATTATTGGGGGCTGGCAGGCTTCTACGCTCGCGTCGAATGGCGAGTGGGCGTCGATCGCAGTGGAAAGCCCGTCAAGGATGGGAAGCCGATTCGCGCGTCGGAGTCGGGACGAGTGGGGCAACTTGTGGCGATGAATCCAAACGGTGCGCTTGAGGACTCGCGCGGCCGCGTCTTCGCGAACCCGTCGGCTTTGGACGCCGCGCCGCTGAGCGTGCCGAAGAGCGAAGACCCTCGCGAGAAGCTGGTGGACTGGATGGTTGAGCCCACAAACCCGTTCTTTGCGCGGGCCTTGGTGAATCGTTATTGGGGGCACTTCTTCGCCCGCGGCATCGTTGAACCGGTGGACGATATGCGCGAAACGAATCCGGCGAGCAATCCGGAATTGCTGGACGGTTTGGCCGCGAGTTTTCTTAGCGGCGGTTTTGATCTTAAAGCATTGATTCGGTCAATTTGTCATAGCCACACTTATCAATTGAGCAGCCTGCCCAACAGCACGAACCGTCAGGATCTCAAACACTGCTCGCGTTATCTGCCTCGACGGTTGCCGGCGGAAGTCTTGTATGACGCGATCGATCTCATCACCGATAACAAGACGACGTTTCGCGTGGCCGGAGAAAATACGAAAGTCGAACTGGAGATCCGGGCCATCCAGCGTCCGCATATGCGTGTCTCGAATTATTTTCTGGAGACGTTTGGGATCAACAAGCGGGATTCAGCCTGCGAATGTGGACGAGAATCCGACGTCACGCTGGCGCAGCGAGTGTTGTTGCTCAACAACGGCGACGTGCAGCGAAAGCTGTCATCAAAAGCCGAAAAGTTGCTCGCGGACAAACGGCCTCTGGCAGAGATCATTGACGAAACTTATCTCGCGTGCTTCGCTCGTCTGCCAAACGACAAGGAGCGGCAAACATGCGTGGATCACGTGAGCGCGAAGCTGGCGGATGAGCGGAAGAAGACGGAAGCGTTCAACGACTTGCTATGGGCGTTAGTAAATTCGAAGGAGTTCATTTTTCAGCGTTAATCGAGGCAGCTCGCAATTTGCAACATAACGTGCGGAATAACGACGTTCTTGCGTCAACCGTTCGGCCAACCTGCTGTCGCAATTGTGTGTGCCGAACACGACTGACTCCAGATCTTCCAGACACTTCGCACACATATCGAATCAGCCCACTACCTCATGCCGCGCGGCGTCGCTTGGGCCAGACGAGATTGGTCAGTGATGGGACACGAATTCGCTTGAGTTCAAACGCCACGAGTCCGCGCCCCGATAATTGGTGGTTGTCGCCTTCCGACATCCGCTTCGGGAGATCGCCCGGCAGCGCGGTGTCGAAGACTGGGTACCAGAACTCGTTGCGGCTGTGTGTCGGCAGCGTGAAACGCACGGGGCGATGATCACAACTGAAGAGAATCAGCAGCGTTTCGCCGTGGATCGGCTGACCCTGCTCGTCCGTTTCATTGATCATGTCTCCCTCAAGTCGCACCGCCAGACTGCGGACATCGCCCAACCAATCGGCGTCCGTCATCTCGGCGCCGGTCGGTGTCAACCAATGGATGTCTCGGGCTGATCCACCTTGCACCTGACGTCCCTGAAAAAAACTGCGTCGCTGCAAGACGGGATGCCGTTTCCAGAAGGCCATCAAGTCGCAGGTGAACTCAAACAATTCGCGCTGCTCGGTGGTGAAGTCCCAATTCAACCAACTCAGTTCGTTGTCCTGACAGTAGGCGTTGTTGTTTCCGCGTTGCGTGTGACCGATCTCGTCGCCACCGCGAATCATGGGCACGCCCTGCGACAACAGCAGCGTCGCGAAGAAATTCCGTTTTTGCCGCCGGCGCAGACTCAGCACATCGGGATCGTCTGTCGCGCCTTCCACTCCACAGTTCCAGCTTTGGTTGTGGTTGTCTCCGTCGCGGTTGTGTTCGCCGTTGGCGTTGTTGTGTTTGTGGTTGTAGCTCACGAGGTCTTCCAAGCAGAAACCGTCGTGCGAGGTGATGAAGTTGATGCTGGCGTACGGACGGCGGCCGTTGTGTTCGTAGAGGTCGCTGCTGCCGGTCAATCGCGTGGCGAATTCGCGCACGGCGTGACGGTCGCCCCGCCAGAATTGACGAATGCAGTCGCGATACTTGCCGTTCCATTCGGTCCACAGCACCGGGAAGTTTCCCACCTGATAACCGCCCTCGCCCAAGTCCCACGGTTCGGCGATGAGCTTGACTCGCGCGAGCACCGGATCCTGATGGATGATGTCGAAGAACGCTCCCAGTTGGTCCACGGCGTGCAGTTCCCGAGCCAACGCGCTGCACAGGTCGAAGCGAAATCCATCGACATGCATTTCGTTGACCCAATAGCGCAGGCTGTCCATGATCAACTGCAACACGCGAGGACATTGGGCGTTGAGCGTGTTGCCGCAACCGGTGTAGTCCATGTAATGGCGATTGTCACCGGGCATCAATCGATAATACGACGCGTTGTCGATCCCCTTCAGCGATAACGTCGGGCCCAAGTGGTTGCCCTCGCCGGTGTGGTTGTAAACGACATCCAGAATGACCTCGATGCCGTGTCGATGCAGCGTTTTCACCATCTGCTTGAATTCACGCACCGCGCCTTGCGGGGAATCCGCCGCCGCGTATCGCGTATCCGGCGCGAAGTAGCCCAACGTGTTGTAGCCCCAATAGTTGGCTCGGTCGGCCGCTTCGAGATGTCGGTCGTTGGTCTTGTGATGCACCGGCATCAGTTCCACCGCCGTGATTCCCAGCTTCTTCAAATGTCTGATGGAGCCGCGCGAAGCCAGCCCGGCATAGGTGCCGCGAATGTGTTGCGGCACGGCGGGGTTGAGCTTCGAGAATCCCTTGACGTGTGCCTCGTAGATCACCGTCTTATTCCAGGGCGTGGCCAACTTGAGCGGACGGTCGCTGCCCCAATGAAACGAATCATCGACAACCATGCCCAGCGGCGCGCATTCGGCACTGTCTCGTTCGTCGAAAGATAAATCGCTCTTGCGGTCGCCCACTCGATAACCGAACAGCTTGTCGGACCAGCGGATGTCGCGACCGATGACCTTGGCGTAGGGATCGAGCAACACCTTATGCGGATTGAAACGATGCCCGTGCTTGGGATCGTACGGCCCGTAGACGCGGAAGCCGTAGAGCTGCCCCGGGCGGATGTCCGGGAAATGGCCGTGCCACACAAGGTCGGTGCGTTCGGACAACGGGATACAAAATGTCTCGCGCTGCTGGTCGGCGGAATCGAACAGACAAAGCTCAACGCGCGAAGCTGTTGCGGAAAACAGTGCGAAGTTGACTCCCGATCCGTTCCAATGCGCCCCCAACGGATACGGGTTTCCTGGCCACACCCTCATCAATCCTCCCTTCCTTCGTCACTTCATCACTTTGCCCAGGGATTGCCGATTGACCGTAACACACGCTGCCGACCTGTTTTTCGAGCATGCGAGCAGACCTGCATGGGATGCTTGCGAGATCGAGCATGCCTAACAGGTCGGCAGCCTGTGTTACGACTTTATCGACAATCCGCGCGGTCGCGGTCCATCATGGTGTCGGACGAAGCCGTGCCAAGGAGAATCGGCAATCGAATCGAGTCGCTTGAACAGGACGTGCCGATCTGGGCTCACGGGACTGAAATTTCGCAACTTGGAGCCTTCAGCTTCCGGATGTTTTCCAGCCCATTTGTAGCCACCGTCGCCAGACGGTGGTTTCGCGGCACGGCCCACCGTCTGGCGACTCGGCTACGACAGTTCTTCTTCGGCTGATCATAGAAACGCTTCACGACCGCTCGCCTTACGATTTCGCCAATTCTCGCAGCACCGTGTGCAAAATGCCGCCATTGCGGTAGTACTCGATTTCGACCGGCGTATCGATGCGGCACAACGTGGTGAAACGAACCGCACTGCCGTCGGCCTTTGTTGCTGTCACCTCGATGGCCTGCCGAGGCTTGAGATTCTCGCCGAGTTCAATATCGAATGTCTCCGTCCCATCCAACTCCAGAGCTTCGCGGCTCTCGCCATCCCGAAACTGCAACGGCAAGACACCCATCCCCACCAGATTCGATCGGTGGATGCGTTCGTAAGACGTCGCAATGACGGCTCGAATGCCCAGCAAGTACGTGCCCTTGGCGGCCCAGTCTCGCGACGAACCCGTGCCGTATTCCGCTCCCGCCAAAGCGATCAACGGGGTGCCCGCCTGCTTGTATTTCAGCGATGCCTCATAAATGGATGTTTGCTCGCCGGTGGGAAGATAAACGGTGACGCCGCCTTCGGTTCCTGGCGCCAGCAAGTTTCGCAGTCGGATATTGGCGAACGTGCCGCGAGTCATGACTCGGTCATTGCCTCGACGACTGCCGTAACTGTTGAAATCCAGCACCCTGACGCCGTTTTCCTGCAAGTACCGTCCGGCCGGCGAATCGGCCTTGATCGAACCCGCCGGGCTGATGTGGTCCGTTGTGGTTGAGTCGCCCACGGAAACCAGCACGCGAGCCCCGTGAATCGCTTCGATCGGCTGAGCCTCGACCGGCATGTCCACGAAGAATGGCGGTTCTTGCACGTAGGTGCTGGCAGCATCCCATTCGAAGAGATCGCCTTCCGCACCGGTGATCCGTTGCCACTCTTCCGGGCCGAGCGTTGCCTTGGAATACTGCTCCGTAAACATCTCGGGCGTCATGCACGCTGCGATGGCGTCGTTGATTTCCTGTTGCGTCGGCCAGAGTTCGCTGAGCATCACGTCTTTTCCGGCGGCGTCTCGACCAATCGGATCATGCGTCAGATCGATGTCCGTCGTTCCCGCGAGTGCGTAGGCCACGACGAGCGGCGGGCTGGCGAGATAGTTGGCTTTGACATGTGGGCTGACTCGGCCTTCGAAGTTGCGGTTGCCGGACAACACCGACGCCACGACCAAGTCGCCCGTGGCGATGCCGTTGGCAATCGGTTCGGACAATGGGCCGCTGTTGCCGATACACGTCGTGCATCCATAACCGACCAACTGAAAACCCAGCGTGTTGAGCGGTTCCGACAATCCGGCTCGATCCAAGTAATCCGTCACAACGCGACTGCCGGGAGCAAGGCTGGTCTTCACCCACGGTTTACTTTTGAACCCGCGACTCACGGCATTCCGCGCCAACAGACCCGCGGCAACCATCACCGACGGATTGCTGGTATTGGTGCAACTGGTGATGGCAGCGATCACTACTGAGCCGTCGGTGATTTCGGATGTGGTACCGTTCGTTTTCACGGAAATCGGTGGGGTGGGAGTGGGCTTGTCGAAAGTCTCGACCAAGTCCTTCTTCCATTGGCGTTGCATGTCCGTCAACAGGATGCGGTCCTGCGGACGTTTGGGGCCGGCCATCGACGCCACCACCGTGGACATATCCAATTCCATGTCGCTACTGAATTCGGGTGTCGGCGAATCGGACGTGCGGAACATCCCCTGCTCTTTGTAGTAGCGTTCCACCAGATCGATTTCGTCGGCCGTGCGACCCGTGCGTTGCAGATACTTAAGCGTCTCGGAGTCAACCGGGAAGAAGCCCATGGTGGCCCCATATTCGGGAGCCATGTTGGCCAGCGTCGCTCGGTCGGGCAGACTCAGCACATCCAAACCCGGCCCGTGAAATTCGACAAACTTGCCGACGACACCGTGTGCTCGCAACATCTGCGTGACGGTAAGCACCAAGTCCGTGGCCGTGGCACCTTCCGGTAATCGGTCCGTCAAGCGGAAGCCGACGACTTCCGGCGTGAGCATGTAGATCGGCTGGCCGAGCATCACGGCTTCGGCTTCGATTCCGCCAACGCCCCAGCCCAGCACGCCGAGCCCGTTGATCATGGTGGTGTGGCTGTCGGTGCCCACGAGACTGTCGGGAAACGCCACGCCATCGCGCGTCAAAACAACCTTGGCGAGATATTCCAAGTTCACCTGATGCACGATGCCGGTCGCGGGCGGCACGACTCGGAAGTTGTTGAAGGCTTGTTGGCCCCAACGTAGGAATTGATAGCGTTCGTGATTGCGTTGAAATTCTGTGTCCAAGTTGAATTGCAAGGCCGAATCGGACCCGAAGCGATCGACTTGCACAGAGTGATCGACCACCAAATCGCACGGCACGAGTGGATTGATTTTCGTGGGATCACCACCCATGCGAACCATCGCGCTGCGAAGCGCGGCCAAGTCAACCACCGCCGGCACGCCGGTGAAGTCTTGCAAGACGACTCGGCCCGGCTTGAACGGCAACTCCACTTCTTTGACGTCGCCAGCCGACCAATTGGCAAGATTCGTTACGTCGTCCGGATTGACGATGAATCCGTCCACGTTTCGCAAGCAGGATTCGAGCAGCACTCGAATCGAGTACGGCAGCCGGTCAATGTGACCAATCCCGTCTTCCGCCAGCTTTTGCAGGCGAAAGATGGTGTAGTCACCGCTGTTGGTGTGGAGTGTTGCCGCCGCTCCAAACGAATTCTCTGCTGCCATCGTGTTCTTCGCCTCGACTAACGCCTCGATTGTCCGTTCTTGATTTCCGCTGTCGCCAACGCCGGTTGTCCGCGACATCGCGCTCGACCGCAAGCCGTGGAACGCGAAAGTTCACCGAGCGTGGTCGAGTGTGGGCGATGCTACCAAGGGCGGCGTTGGAAGAACATCGCTTGCGAATCACACGGGTTCCTTGCTCCGACTCGGCTACTCGACGCTCCAATCCCAATTTCCGCTCGGCGTGCGTTAGCAACCGATTTTCGGGGTGGCTGGGGTCGGGTGGTTCAAAGTTCAATGCTCGCGGCTC
>JAQBZS010000122.1 GCA_027622115.1 Planctomycetota bacterium
CCGGCATGCGTGAGATCCTGGATGCCGTGGTGCTCTGCGGAGCCAAGAACCGCGTCTTGCTGGCGGATTGTTGTCGCCAGCTTGTTTGGCAGGTGAATCAGGCAGGTTCGCCAGCTCCGAGCAGCCACGAAACCTGATTCACCTGCCGGGCGAGCCGGCAGGGGTCTGACTGGTCCGTCGCATTGCGTTCTAGCCTCCAACCTCGTTCACCCGCCTGGCGAGCAGGCGGGGGGTCCAGCACATAGAAAACGGTAGGGTCAGGAACTTTGTACCACCCGACCCCAGGCTAGCGCGGATTATTCACTGTAGGGTGTGTCGAGGTCGTAAACCGTTGGTGCGTCATCAGCAAACCAATTCACGTCGAAATCGCGATGCAAGTAGAAAACACCATTAACCGAGACCGAAGACGCACCACCATCACTAGCTCCCAAACGGCTCATATGATCCGGTCGAGCGCGGCACCTGATCGGGTTGGTTGAGCCACTTTGTCACGGCGAGTCTAATACCGCCGCGTTCGTCCGGTCTCCGGTCAACGGCTCATCGCTCGCCCTGCACCCGAATGCCGCTGTTCAACTCGCGGCACCGCGCGTCGTGCGGAACACTCAGTTGAATGACTCCTTCGAGACTCATATGTGGACCAAAATCTGCGGTATCCAGGATGTTGACACCGCTGCGGAAGTCGCCGCGTTGCGTCCGTCCGCGATCGGTTTTGTGTTTTACGGCAAGTCCCCACGCAGCCTCTCCGTGGAAGTCGCCGAGGAAATCGTGCGACAAACGCCGTCGGCCATTGAATCGGTCGGGTTGTTCGTGAACGAATCACCGGCCGGCGTGCTGGCTCGCTGTGCAAAAACCGGCATCGCCACCGTCCAACTTCACGGCGACGAGCCACCGAGTTTTCTCAAGGAACTCCACGATCACAGCCCCAAACTGCGACTCATTCGCGCTTTCCGCATGGGTCGCACGGGACTCGTACCGCTGGAGCAATACCTACAACGCTGCGGCGAGTTGGGTGTTCGACCGACGGCTTGCCTGGTGGATGCGTTGGTCGAAGGCACATACGGCGGCACCGGCCAGACGGTGCCCTGGCGCCAACTGGCGGACGAATACCACCGCGACGAATGGCCGCAGTTGATCCTCGCCGGCGGATTGAATCCGGACAACGTCCGCGAGGCCATTGAGATCGTGCAGCCGTGGGGCGTCGATGTTTCCAGTGGTGTCGAATCAGCCGTCGCTCGCAAGGATGTGGGGTTGGTCAAAGCGTTTCTGGAAGCCGTGTATTCCAAGCCGGGTCCAGCGTAGTCAGGGGTCGGGAGTCTTTTTCGCCCGAGCGACTCACCGTTACCACAAATTCAGGCGGTTCACGTTCAGGCGATTCTCGTCGCCGCATCCATCGAACCCGAAGGAGTTGCCGATGGCAGAAGTTCAGCCGTTTCGAGGCTGGCGTTACGACATTGGACAAGTCGGAGCACTCGCGGAAGTCACCGCCCCGCCCGCCGATGTGATCGACCCCGCACAACAGCTTGAGCTGTATCAGCGACATCCGTGCAACATCGTCCGCGCGCTCTTGAATCGATCGGAAATCGGCGACGAGAGTCCACGGGCGCGGCATGAACGAGCCGCCGATTTTCTGCGACATTGGCGATCGGAAGGCGTGCTCATCCAAGATCACGAATCCGCCTTTTATGTCTATCACCAGGAATTCGAGTTGGACGACCGGACCGTTGTTCGCCGAGGCTTTCTCGGTCGATTGAGGATCGAAGACTTCGCCAGCGGCCATGTCGTGCCTCACGAGCAAACCGTTTCGGACTCGGTGGCGGACGAACTCGCGTTGAACCGAGCCTGTCGCATGAATCTATCGCCGATTCTAGGTTTGTATGCCGACGATGCGGATATCCAACGACCGCTCGAACAAGCCGTATTGACCGAAACCGCGTTCGAGTCGATGGACGATCAGGGCGTGACACATCGAGTGTGGGCCGTGACCCAGGCGGATGTGATCGAGCAGGCGCGAGCGGGTCTCCGCAACCAACCGATCTACATCGCGGACGGACATCATCACTACGAATCAGCTCGCAACTATCGCGACGAACTTCGAGCCGCCAACCGGCTGCCGGACGAAAACTCGCCGGCCAACTTTGTGATGATCATGTTGGTCGAATTGGACGACCCCAGCCTGACGATCGCGCCCACGCATCGGCTCGTGTCCGGCTTGCCACCGCTCTCGTCCGGTGACATGAAGGTGCTGCTTGGTCGCCATTTTGAAGTGGACGAAATCGGCACCGGCCCGGACGCTGCTCGCGAAACTTGGGGATTGATGGACGCCGACGGCGGGCAAGATGTCTTGGGGTTTGGAACTGCGGACGGCGTCTGGATGATGGCGCGGCTGACCGATGCGACGGTGATGGAATCGTTGGCATCGGATCAAAGCGAAAGCTGGCGATCGCTGGGCGTGAATGTGCTGCATCGGTTGGTGTTGGGCCACATGTTCGAACAGAGCCATCCGGACGCCCAACCGTCGTGCCGGTATGCGCAAACCGTGGACGACCTCGTCAAGGGCATGTCCGAGGGTGGACATCAACTGGCGAGTTTGGTGGCTCCACCCGAGATCGAACACGTGGAAGACATTGCCGCGCATCGCGAGTTGATGCCGCCGAAGAGCACGAGCTTTGTTCCCAAGCTGCTTTCCGGGCTCGTTTTCAATTTGCTTGATTAATAAGGCGAATTGCGACGTGATGAACAAAATCGCGACCAGCACGAGATTTCGCAGATCACTCCGAATTCGTACTCGCCACCACCCGCACAATCCTTACGCTCAATACCGCGTGCTGTTTGTGTGATTTGCGGCACAACGCAATCACGCCGCAGGTTCGTGCACATGCTTCGCAGCCGAATCGTCGTTACTACTCCGACAACTTT
Organism: Planctomycetota bacterium; assembly: GCA_027622115.1. GTDB lineage: Bacteria > Planctomycetota > Planctomycetia > Planctomycetales > Planctomycetaceae > JAQBZS01. The sequence goes on from JAQBZS010000122.1 coordinate 2,917, forward strand.
CTGGCTTACTGATTCTTCTTGACCGTCAAAGTTGACGGCGTACAGGCAGGAATGACCGATGGCCGATAAGTAGGGCACGCAACATCGGCCAGCTTCCGTCACGGATTTCGAGCAGGCGTGGATCGGAAATCGAAGTTGCTGCCCGTCGCACGGAATCGACTCATGCTCGCAGCGTCTCTTCTGAACGCTGCGTGAGCCGACATGTTTCGGGCAGTCCCACAGTCGCGACCAAACCGATCCACCCGTGGTCCGAGCCATCCCTCCGACTTCTGATACATCTCAAACTCCGTCAAGCAGAGAGTTCAAATGCCAACGATCACCGCGACGCGACGTCGTTCGGATTCCGTTCAGAGTCCGCTGGAAACCTACTTGAAGGAGATCAACGAAACCGCACTGCTTACCGCCGACGACGAAAAGTTTCTTGCCAATCGGATCGCGGAAGGTGACCAAGGTGCCCGCGACCGCATGGTGCGAGCCAACTTGCGATTGGTCGTCAATATCGCTCGGGCCTACACTGGCAAGGGTTTGCCGCTGCAAGATCTGATCGAGGAAGGCAACCTCGGACTGTTGCGAGCGGTCGAAGGTTTCGACCCCACCATGGATACTCGCTTTAGCACGTATGCGAGCTATTGGATCAAACAATCCATCAAGCGGGCTCTGGTCAATTCCGCGAAGACCATCCGCATCCCGGCCTACATGGTGGAGTTGCTCTCAAAATGGCGGCGAGCCACGGCCAAGCTTCACGATCTCCTGGACCGTCCGCCGACGCACGAAGAAGTCGCAGCGGAACTCGGCCTGCCGAAGAAGAAGCTGAAGATCGTCGACAAGGCCATTCAGCTCTACAACTCGACGCCGCAGTCCGACCAGAACGACCAAGGTTGGTCGCTGGGTGAGATGGTGGCGGACGACAATCTCAAGGGACCCGAAGAACAACTCATCAACAGCGACAACCTGATCCACGTGTACCGCATGTTGGAACACATGGATCCCCGTGAAGCGACGATCCTGCGGATGCGGTTCGGCCTGGACGACGACGAACCGCGAACGCTCAAGGAAATCGGCGAATCGCTCGGATTGACTCGCGAACGCGTTCGTCAAATCGAGAACGAAGCGTTGAACAAGCTGGCTCGCGGGATCATGGGCGACTAACGCGCGTTCAATTTGAGAAGTCGCACCCGTTTAACCGTCAGCCGAAGGCGTACGCGTTCAACCGTCTCCGCAGGCGTACTCAACATGTCAACACGCGTACGCCTTCGGCTGACGTTAAAACGAGTTCGAGGAATGACCGATGCCCACGCAAGCTGCTTCCATCCAAAGCCCGAACTCGACCGCCGAACTGATCGAAGTTGATCAGCTCGTACTCGGTCGCAAGATTGGCTTTCCGATCCACGATGGATCGGGCGTGCTGCTCCTGGCTGCGGGATCCACGATTACGTCGGAATTCAAGCGGCTGTTGCGGGTGCGGTCGATTCAACACGTGCTGATTCACCCGGCGGACAGACCTCAACAAGTTCAAGAAGAGTTGGCGCTCCAACACGCGTCCTACCAGCGACTCGGCAATGCCGCGACGCGCGAATTGGACGAGGCCGTCGATTCCGGATTGTTGTTCGTCAACAATCTCGGACAGCCGCTGCAACAAGACCGGCGGCTGCATGGAACCAACGGTTTCGACCCGCAATTACGCGACGAAATCCGCTCGGAACAAATCGATGCCATTCGGATTGTCGCGGGACTGATGAAGCAGGTCGTTTCCGGCAAGAGAATCGAAGCGCAAGGGCTCCTGGAGATTACCGACGCATTCATCCGGCATCTGCTCGATGACATGGACTTGGTCATCAGTCTGTGGATTGACGGCAACTTCGATCGCGGTTTGCCGGGACATTGCTTGCAAATGTCCTTGCTGTCGATGGCGATTGGGATCGAGATGGGGCTAAACAAGCAAAACGTGCAACGAGTCGGAGTGGCGGGCTTGGTTCACGATTGGGGGATGTGCAAAGTTCCCGAACACATTCGATCCGCGCCGCGAAAGCTGACTTGGCGAGAGCGCTTCGAGATCATGAAGCATCCCATCCATACGGTTCGCTTGTTGGAACGCGTGTGGGATCTGCCGAATACGGTGATGCTTAGCGCCTATCAAGTCCACGAAAAGCTGGACGGCACCGGCTATCCACGCGGTCGTTCGAAGGGCAGTATCTTTTTGTTTTCGCGAATTCTACATGTGGCCGACGAATACGTCGCGCTGACATCGCAACGCCCTTATCGCGACGCACTGTCGCAATACGAAGCCATCAGCCAAATGCTGAATCAGGAAGAACATCGAGCTGCCGATCCAATCGTCTTGCGATCACTGTTGCGAGTGATTTCACTGTTTCCAGTCGGCAGTCATGTCACGTTGAGTGATCACCGCGTCGCCCGAGTCCTTCGCAGCAACGGCGACAATTACACCACGCCGGTGGTCGAAATCGTGACCGATGCGGAAGGTAAATCGACCGGCGAGTCCGGCCAACAGATTGTCATCGACCTCGCCGGCTCTCTGTTGCGAATCGATTCTGCGGTATCGCCGCATCAACCCGCCGCCCCTTACTTCCATCTACGGCAAACACGTGCCGAACCAGAGTTGGTTGCAGCACGAATGATGATTGGTGAGTGACGATCGTCAATCATCAATCCATGACTGGCATCAATCCATCACTGGAGGGATGACATGGCTCGAGGAAGTCGTCGAAAACGCAAACTGACGTTGGCACTTGGCGGTGGTGGCGCGCGAGGCGTCTCGCACCTCGGCGTGATAGAAACGCTGTTGGCTGCGGAATTCTCGATCGAACGGGTGGTGGGCGTGAGCATCGGCAGTCTGGCCGGAGCACTTTACGCTTTCGATCCCAACATTGACTCGGTCATCGAGAAGACGCTCGGGTATTTGTTGTCCGAACGCTTTCAGCATCATCAACAAACACTCTTCGGCGCGAAGCCCGGAGCGGGCAGCGATTCCGGCGGTTTGTTCAGTTGGTACGACCGTGTCAAGAGTTACCTCCGCGGCAACCGGCTCTTCCATCGTGTGGTGACGAAGCCGTCGTTGCTGCCGGGCATTGTGCTCAATGACGTGGTCGACCACTTGTTGCCGGACGCGGATCTGCGCGACGCCCAAATCCCGCTGAGCATTGTGAGCGTCGACCTGTTGAGCGGGCAGCAAGTGATTCTCGAACGCGGCCCCGTCAAGGACGCCGTCCGCGCGTCATCGTCGCTGCCCGGCATCTTTCCGCCGGTCGAGTTCGAAGGAATGCTGTTGGCGGACATCGGCGTGTTCTGCTCGCTGCCGACGATCATCTCGCGATCGTATTCGCCCGAATTACTATTGGCCGTTGATGTCAGTTCGGACTTGCGGCGACTGGAAGCCTGCGAAACGGCGATCGACGTGTTGATGCGGATGGACGAGATTGGTGAAGCCCTGTTTCGCAAGCATGTCCTCAGCGCGGCGGACTTTGTCATTCGACCGGAAGTCTCCACCGTCGAATGGTTCGACTTCACGGCGTGCGAACGCTTGATCGACGCCGGCCGCAAAGCGACGAGGGCCGCGCTGCCAAGGCTAAAGTCCATCGCTACGGAATAATCAACGAAGCAGGAGATTAATTCGTCGGTCGTAGTCAAAGACTGAACCACGGGATATTGGATCCATCAATGTTGCGAATCCGATGTCCCCTGCAACGTCAGGATCAAAGTGCGATTGCCGCCGTGGTTGCGGTGTTCACAGAGATAGATGCCCTGCCAGGTTCCCAGGCACAATCGCCCGTCGCTCACCGGAACCGTGATCGAACTGCCCATCATCGACGCTTTCACATGCGCCGGCATGTCGTCCGGGCCTTCGCAGGTGTGCCGATAGGGAAAGTTCTCCGGCACGATCGCGTTCAGCGAAGACTCCATGTCCAACGGCACGTCGGGATCGGCGTTCTCGTTGATCGTCAACGACGCCGAAGTGTGCATGACGAATACGTGCAACAGCCCGACTCGCACTTCGCGAAGTTCCTGCACTGCGGACACCACGTGCTCGGTGATGATGTGAAACCCGCGAGGATACGCCGGCAGTTGAATCCGATGTTGCACCCACATGTGATCGCTGCTTTCGGAGGTCACTTTTTCTTCTTCTTGCGAGTCCGCACATTCAAATACGCGCCCAGAGCTTTGTGATATGGCTCGGTGGTGAGCATCTTCTCATGGTCGATCCCGCTACTCGCGCAGAAGCGAGCGAGCCCGTTGCAAAACTCGTTGTACTGTTCGAGGTAATGTTGCCGCAGCCGATGTGGATCGACCAGCACGTGATGATCGGCCCGCTCCAAATTGTGGAATCGCGTTGGCCGAGTGAACGGGAAGTCCTCTTCTTCCGGCGTCACGATCTGAAACAGCACAACTTCGTGCCGCGAATGCCGGTAGCGTTTCAGCACCTCCATCAGCGGATCGATCTGATCGAAACAGTCGCTTATGATCACGATCAAGCTGCGGCGTTTGACGGTCGGCAACAGTTCCGTGAGCACCTTGGTCATGCTCGTTTCTTCGCCGACTTCCAACTCCATCAAGGCATGGACCATTCGCCGAAACGTTTTGGGGTTCGTCGAGGGATCGATGCGGTCGCGGATGCGGGTGTCGAAGGTGATCAGCCCCGTGGCGTCCCGCTGCTTGAGTAACAGGTGACCCATCGACGCCGCCAATTGCCGAGCGTATTCGAACTTCGTCAGCGTGCTGGCGCCGTAGCCCATGCTGCCGGACGCATCGACCACGAGATAACACCGCAGATTGGTCTCGTCTTCGAATTCCTTGACGTAGTACTTGCCGGTTTTGCCGAATGCGCGCCAGTCGATGTGCCGGATTTCGTCACCGGGGTAATACTGCCGGTGCTCGATGAATTCGATGCTGGCGCCCTTATACGGGCTCTTGTGTTGCCCCATGATGAAGCCTTCGACAACCAGCCGAGCAACGACTTCGAGTTTGCCGAATTTCGCCAGCGCGGACGGATCTTCCAACGGCACGTCGGTTTGCGAGTTCTGGAACAGTTTGACCATCGATCAGTCCGGGCTCTAAACCGCGTTTCATTTGAGCACAGGAATTCTCTCGCTCGTTTAGCCATCAGTTAACCGCCAGCCGAAGGCGTACGCGTGTTGGCAGCTTTGGCACGCGTACGTCTTCGGCTGACGGTCAAACGAGGCACTGCCGAATTCCGGTTCTCAATTGAAATGCAGTTTAAGATTCAGGTTGGGCGTTGGGGGTGAGCAACCAGTATGGGGTTTTCTCGCGCACCGATCGAGGAACCTGCAAACAAGTCGAAGCAGAAAGTAGGCGGAACAAGCTGTGCGCAGTTCCGGAACGGTGCACAGCTTGCAATCACTTCGGGAAGTTGATTCTCCACGCGTCCAAAGAACGCTGTTTTCAGCGAGGATCCATCCGCATCTTGGGCCGTTCGCCGCGTCTTGCGTGTCGTTTCAGCACGGCTGTAGAATCGCGACGAACTCCAGCTTTGCATCCTCTTCAGACGATTTTGGAGACACTTCATGGGACTTTTCGACAAGCTGCGCAACGAGTTGGTCGACATCATTGAATGGATCGACGACTCCCAACACACGATGGTTTGGCGATTCCCGCGCTACCAAAACGAAATCAAGAATGGAGCCCAGTTGATCGTGCGACCGGGTCAATCGGCGGCGTTCGTCCATCGGGGCGAATTGGCGGATGTGTTCGAACCCGGTCACTACACGCTCAGAACGGACAACCTCCCGCTGCTCAGCACGCTCGCCGGTTGGAAACACGGCTTCAACAGCCCGTTCAAAGCCGAAGTCTACTTCGTCAGCACCAAGCAACTGACGGATCTCAAGTGGGGCACGCCAAACCCCATCATGCTCCGCGATCCGGAATTCGGCCCGATTCGCCTGCGAGCCTTCGGGACGTACGCGATTCGCGCCGTTGACCCCAAAGCGCTGCTCACGGAATTGGTGGGCACCGACAGTTCCTTCGATGCGGACGAGATTACGGAACTATTGCGATCGATCATCATTTCCGCGTTTACGGACATGCTCGGCGAATCCAATATCGCCGCTCTGGACTTGGCCTCGAAGTATCGCGAATTCTCGGACCAACTTCGCAAGGCGGTTTGTGAGCGAGTCGACGACGAGTACGGACTCGACGTGCCGATGCTGAATATCGTCAACATTTCGCTGCCGGAGAACGTGGAAAAAGCCCTAGATACACGAACGTCGATGGGCGTCATTGGTGACATGGGCAAGTATCAGCAGTATCAAATGGGCACGGCGATCGCAGCCGCGGCCGACAACCCAGGGGGAGGAGCGGCCGACGGCATGGGGCTGGGGATGGGCTTCGCCATGGCCAATCGCATGGCGGGCGGTTTCGGTCAACCCGCAGCCGGTGCTGCTCCCGCCGCAGCGCCTCCACCGCCGCCGCAGTCGGCTTGGCACGTCGCGGTCAATGGTCAGACCACGGGGCCGTTCACGGACCAACAATTGTCATCAATGGTCGCTCAAGGACAATTCACGGCGAACAGCATGGTCTGGTCGGCAGGCATGTCGGGCTGGTCTCAAGCCGGCCAAGTCGGTCAACTCGCCAATGTCTTCGCATCGTCACCGCCACCACCGCCGCCGCCAATTCCGTGATGCGATTCGACTGACCGCTTCCAAGATTGATGTTGCATGCAATCAACCACGATGGCACGCACCGGAACACCATTCACTCGGAGAATTTAATGCGATTTTCAATTTTGCATACGGTATGTCTAAGTGTTGTCTCGACGATGCTCGCGATGACCGCCAAGCCCGTGATCGCCCAAGAAACGTTTGAATACAAAGGCAAAGTCGGCGACACGCATACTTATCAGACAACGGCCGAATCGAAGCAGAAGCAATCCGTGGCTGGCCAAGAATTCAAGACGGGATTCTCGCAAACCGCCATCGCCGTTCGCACCTATAAAGAAGCCGACGCGAATGGGAATCTGCAATTGGAATCCGAAAACAAGCACCTCACCGTCACTGGCGATCTCGGCCCGCTCGGGAAATACAAATTTGATTCCGCCGCCGAAAAAAATGAGAGCGGTTCCACGCTCGCGGATCAGCTTAATCCATTGTTCGAGAGGATTGCGACGGCGAAGTTGACGATCAAACACAGCCCACTCGGTGAAATCACCGCCGTCGAGGGGTATGCCGAGTTGCTGGCGGACCTGTTGAAAGGGAATCCACTGGCGGCTCAGTTCGCGGGTGGTGGCTCGAACGAAGCCGCCAAGGCCGGAATGGCTGAACTCTACTTGCCGTTTAAGAAAGAAGGCGTCAAGACGGGGGACGAGTGGGAAACGGAATTCAAGATCGCCCTGCCCAAGCTTGGAAACGCGACCGGCAAGAAAACCGTCCGCTTTGATGGCGACGAGAAACTCGATGGAAAAGCCGTCAAGAAGTTTACGGTCACGATGACGATTGATTTCAAACTGGAATTGAACCAAGGCGGAGCGAAAGTCTCGGGATCGATCGCATCAGACTCGTCTTCCGGCACCTTCTATTTCGACCCGGAAATCGGGCAAATCGTGTCCGCCGAGACGACACAGACGTTGTCCGGCACACTGACCGCCCAAGTCGGCGGGGCGAACATCGAGATTGAAACCGAGCAGACTCAGACGATGAAAATCAAACGGCTTGATAAGCTTCCCGATCCAAATGCGGCACCGGCCAGCAAGACCGAAACGAAGAAGGCCAAACAGTAAGCCGCAAAGTGGCGACAGCGGTTAGTTCGAGTTTGTCACAGTCCAGGGGTCAGGCTTACGTCTTTCAGATTTGGTGGGCGTTGGCTTTGAGATTCATCTGCAACGTCAACCCACCAAATCTGAAAGCCGTAAGCCTGACTCCGGAACGCGACGAACTCGAACTTAGAATCGACCGAGAAATAAGTGGCGTTTCATGTCGGAATGGTCTCGCGTCATCGCCGAACTTCACGAGTCTCGTTGGAAAGTAGCCTTAGCAACGACGGCAGGCGGTTCGGCGATTTCGCGATTGTTGGAATCGCCCGGTGCATCGGCGACATTGCTTGAATTGACCGTTTCGTACGCAGCATCGGCGATGCACGATTTGCTCGGGCACACGCCGGAGCAGTTTTGTTCCGCAGAAACAGCCCTGGCGATGGCGAGCGTGACGTATCGACGCGGCGTGAACCTTGAAAACGGCGAGTGCCAAGACGTGATCGGAGTTGGTGTCACGGCCTCTCTGGCCAGCGATCGGACCAAGCGCGGCCGACATCGATGCTACATCGCCACGCAGACCAGTGAATCAACACGTTTGGCATCCGTCGTGATGTGCAAGGGCTTGCGAGATCGCGGCGAGGAAGATCGCTTGGTGGGCAACCTGATTCTCGACGCCATCGCGACGACTGCCGGAATCGCCGACCGACCACGCGTGGCATTGACGAACCAAGACGACATCCAAATTGAAGTCGCCATTGGACCACCGGAAATACGATCGGTATGGCTCGACGCGCGCAAGAGCATCTGGCGGTTGCCGGATGGACAATTCACCGATGATCCGTCTCCGGCGCCGGTGGGTTTGCTGTGCGGATCATTCAATCCCAGACACGCTGGCCACGACCAACTGCGATCGGCAGCCGAGCGCAAATTGAACGGGTCGGTCTATTTCGAAATGACCATCAACAATGCCGACAAACCGCCGCTCGACTTCCTCACGCTGCAACGACGGTGCGAACAGTTCGACGATGTCCCGTTGTTGCTGACGTCGGTGCCGACCTTTGCCGAACGCGCG
>JAQBZS010000123.1 GCA_027622115.1 Planctomycetota bacterium
AAAAAGCCCTGTTGATCTCGAAGGCCCAAGTTCCACTTGGGGCACGCCGCAAGGCATAGAGACGACGGGGCTTTTTTCATGGCTTCGCCTTTGTCAGGTCGCGAGTGTGGTTTTTCGGTATCAGGAGCCAATGCCGGTAGGGATGCCGCCATCGATTGCCCCGATCTCCCTGTATTCCGGTTGAGATCCCGATGTTGAAGTTCGGGTAGATCTGCCGGACTCGACTGAGAATGTGCTTGTAGAGTTTCTCCTTGGCGATCGTTCGTTTGCCGCGCGTTCTGCTTCCGGGCGGCTTGACTTTGTGCTTGTTGTTCAGCCGGAACACCATCGCCCCCAGCACGACGTCCAGACACTGCAACAACACGTGGTCGTGTGAGCTGACTTCCGCCATCTGCTGAACGTCGAACTGAATCCCTGCCTTATGCAGTTGTGGGTTTCGGTTGAGACCGACAAGAAACGCTTTGAACTGTGCCGTCTCCTCGCGGCTGGTCGGCATCTGATCGAGGTTGAGCCTGATGCGAACCGGAGTCCGCTGATTCGCGGTTGAGAACTGCAGGCCGAAGGAATTTTTGATGAACTGGTAATACAACCGGTGATACTCTGATTGCCGCTGCTCCGCCGATAGTCCCTGTGGGACGTACTGATTGCTGGTGAACATGATCCGCGTTTTGACTCGGTCGGCGGCGATCTCTTCGAAGAAGGCGTCCATCACGGCCTTGTACTTGTCGAGATACGGGGTCGTAACCTTCTGCCATTTGATTTCGCCGAACAGGTTTTGAGAGAGCTTGCAGGCTTCGAGCCTCTGAATGACGCCGGCCAGATCGGGTGAGCGAACGAGAACGCCCCCGTAGAAGTTCGCAAAGAACTCCCCGTCGCGGTCCGATTCGTCGGTGTAGATCACGTACTCCATCCATCAGCCCTTTTGCGACGCCGCCTCCTGTCGCGGCGCGTGGATGTGCGTGGGCCAGTGGGATGTGTCCCACGCGGCCGCTGGGATGAATTTGCCGTCGGCGTCGGTCGGAGGGCCGGGTGGGGGATTGAGTTTTGTTTGATACGGCTGGCCGGTTTCTATGGCTTGCTGCATTTCGTCGTAGATGGTGAGGATGGTTTCTTTCGTGATATAGGTTCCGGGGGTGGTGACTTCGCCGGATTCGTTTTTGATTTCGGTGCGGGCGATGTCTTTGCGGCGGACGATGGGGAAGGTGTCGAGGATGTAGGCGGTGTCGTCGCGGTTGAGGCCGTAGAGGTGGAAGAAGGCGGCGTCGAGTTCCGCGCGGAGCAGGAAGCGACGCTCCTCGTCCCAGCGGAACGGCGGCCCGGCGTAGCCGCAGTCCCGCGCGAACGGCTCCAAGTCCCACGCCGTGTAGGTCAGCTCCAGAACTCGCGGCAGGAGGAAGGCGGAGAGGGAACAGGGCGAATGGTGAGTGGCGAATGGCGAATTGTCGGAAGCCGCTGAGCCGGACCACGGACACGGCTGCGAGTACGCGTCAGGCGCGGGAACCGCCAGTTGTTTCGCAATGTAGAAATTCAGGGATATCCCGCCGACTTTCTGCCGCGCAATGAAATCAAGACAGAATGAGTTCATCACTGCCAAGAAGCACCATTCGTTTCCGATTTCATTCATCGAGTCAAAGTAGATAGGGAGCTTGTTGCTGATCGCACAGCGCGGCACTGCCGACACGGTGGAAGTTCTGAAGTCGGTCGCACGGGTAATGTCACGAAAACCGAACGCCCATCGGAAATGTGGCGCAGCGTCGTGAATTGAAGTGCTACTACACCAGTACCGCGGAAGCACCGCGAAAGTTGCGTCTGCTCGTTGAGCGTCGGAAACGTCGTTTCCCTGATTTGCGTGCACGTCGGATTCGCCACCAAGCGTGGAGTGCCTGTGCTCAAACTGGTGGATCATCTTGGCTTCATACAGCGGCAGGTACTCCTCCATTCGCGGTTCGCCATTCGCCATTCGCTCTGCCCGCCGGAACACATTCCCTTCCAGCGTCCAGCCGTCGGCTTCGAGTTGCTCGCGGGTGCGGAAGAGGTGCGAGTCGTTCGACATGTGGAACATCGTCGAGAACTTGATGCCCCACGGGTTTTCTTCGGGGCGGTGGCCCTGAGCTTCGCGGATCAGCACGGGGACGCGGCGGTAGATCGCTTTGGTCAGTTCCGCGTCGCGGCGGGAGCGGAAGATCGGGCAGGTCCGCGTGTTGGGGTTCAGCAGCCCGATGTCTTCCGGGCTGAGCGTGAAGCGGCGGTCCGGGTCGGCGACGTGCTCGGTCTGATGGGCGAAGAACACGAACGTCGCCTGCTCGCACGCCGGTCGCAGCCCGCTGCCGGCGGTGAAGAGGCAGAACTTGTAGCTGCGATGGACGCCGGGAAAGATCGCGTCGCGGTTCTCGAAGTCGAACAGGCTGACGAGCGAGCGGGTTTCGACGACGTCCTGAAAGAAGAACTTGGTGGTGTCGTCGGTGGCGATGCCGCTGGGCAGGACGCAGCCGGCTCGACCGGCCGGGTTCAGAATCTGCCGCATCGTTTCCGCGAAGACGGTGTAGACGTTGATGTCGCCTCGGCCGCAGAGCGGATACCGGCCGGATTGCCGGAGTAGAAAGCTCTCGCCTTCCGCCTGCCGGACGGCGTCGAGGAACTGCGCGTGCAGTTCGGGGTTGCCGGTTCGCAGACCGTCGATCAGCCGCTTCCTCGCGGCGGCGTTGGGGGCGTTGGCGATCTCGGTGGAACGCTCGGCGAACCATTCCTTTTCCTGCAACTTGACCCGCTCCCACGGCGGGTTGCCGAGGATGACATCGAAGCCGCCGCTCCAGCCGGTTTGCTCGTTCTCCGCCTTTCCCTCACCCGGCAGCGTGAACACGTCGGGGAACGCGAGGTGCCAGTGGAAAAAGTGGTAGCCGCCGTCAGTTCGCGAGCCGGCCAGACGCCGGACCTCGGACTTCACGTGCGGCAGGATGCTGTGCGGGCTGTTTTCGATGTTGCGGAAGTTGCGTTCGGTGGGGCAGAGCTTGCCCAGATCGGACGTGTCCTTCTGCCACACGAACACGGCGCACCACGTGTCGGCCAGCAGGCGGGCGTTCTGGTAGTCGGAGCCGCTGACCAACTCGGTGTAACGCCGCTCTTTCTCGGCGACGTCGGCGACCGAGTCGTCGCTGGTGCTCGACAGCTTCGTGAACGCCGCCGGCAGGTTGCCCAGCTTGATGTACGGCTCGAATAAGTAGCCCTGACCTTTCTCGCGGTCTTTGCGCTGCTTCTTGTTGTCGGCTTTCAGCTCGGTGCAGACCTTTTTGACGTCGCCTTCGATCGGCTTGAAGGCGTCGTCGGGAATGCCCTCGTCGAGCAGTCGCGGAGTCGTGCCGAGCAGGCTGTTGCCGCACTGGATGTGGTGGTCCAGAAACGACAGCGGCTTGCCCGGCTCGATGGCTTCCATCCAGAGGCTGACTTTGCACAGCTCGACGGCCATCGGGTTGATGTCCACGCCGTAAATGCAGCGACCGATGACGTCGCGGAGGGCGTGCTGGTGATCCTCGGGACTGGGCTCTGCTTCCCCGGTCTGGAGACGAGCTAGATGCCGTGCCATGCGGTGGGCCGCGGCAATCAGAAAGTGGCCGGAGCCACAAGCCGGATCGCAGACTTTCATGTCGAGAATGGCCTGCTCGGCATCCTTGCCCCTTTTTCCCTTCAACCGGTCTTCGACGACTGGATCAAGCGCCGAGTCCAGCAGGCACTGCACCAGCGAATCCGGTGTGTAGTAGCTGCCGGTGGTTTTCCGCTCGTTGCCGGCAGCCGTCCGCAGATCAAACTGCCGCGCCTCGACGTGCATGTCGGGGTGCAGTTCCAACAGTGACTCATAAACGCTGCCCAGTTCCTCGCTGCCGAGGTTGCGGTAGTCGACGCTGCGAAGCACGTTGTCCTGCTCGACGTAGGCGATTGCCCGGATGACTGTTAGCAGGTCGTCGTTGGCGATTTGGATAGGAGTTGGGAGTTGGGAATTGGGAGTTGGCGCGGAGGAAGTGGCATTCCCAAAATCCGAATTCCCAGTTCCCAATCCCCGCGACGGCGGCCCCGGCAGGTCGGGAGTGCTGTCGGATCGCCACAAGAAAGAGCCGAGCGCCGGTAACGCCAGTTTTGCACAGCCGTCGCCTTCTCCGAGCGATGCGAACACGAGCGACAGCGAATGCCACAGGTCACCGTGCTTTGAACCACGGAGCTTCAGCGACATCTCCCGCAGCCGACCGGTGGAGTAGTATTTTCGGTACAGATCCGTGGCTTTGCGATGCTGCTCCCTGGTTTCATCATCAGCGTCGTCGGCGACTGGCGGATGCAGCAGCTCACGACCTGCACACTCACTGGAGGCGTGGGACGTAGCAAGCAGGCCCGATTTGATTTAATCAAGCGTGTGTCGGCGGATTCGGACCGGCACCTCATTCTGGTGACGGCCACTCCACACAGCGGCAACGAAGATGCGTTTCGTTCGCTGCTCTCGCTGCTGGACGAGAAGTTCGCTGATCTGCCCTATGACATGGAATCCGACTCGCGATCAGCCATTCGCGCAGAACTCGCTCGCCATCTGGTCCAGCGTCTGCGCGGAAACGTGATTGATCAGGACAAAGAACTGAACATCACGACCACGTCATCGTCGAGCCCGCCCATGGGACGGACCATCAGGACATCGTCGTCGGACTCCGGCAATACGATCCATTGACGGCCGCGTGCGCTGACGATGTTTCCAGGTGAAAAAGTGGTTTCCATAATCCTTATCAGCCTCCGGTTCCAAAAATATCCGGATACTCTTTCAGTTTGGCTTCCCAGTCTTCGTCGTGACGGAAGCGAATGAACATGATTCCGGCCGCCATCAACCGTGATTCAATGAGCCCGTCATCCGCAGCGGTCTCGTCCTGATCGTGAACAGGGCCGTCGATGTAAATGGCCGTCCGTTTGTCGTGATAGAAGAAGTCCGGTCGCGTGTTGCATGACGCGATGAGATACTGGGCATGTGTTGGAATCGCTCGATGCGTGTCGTGCACCAGCTGTAACCACTTGCGTTCCAGCCCGGAATCGCACAGTCGCATCATCTCATCGAGCTGGTCGACGCGGGAGATGCCGCTACTGGATGCGACGGTCCTGGATTGGGACAGCGAGATGAGCAGTTGCCGAATCAGGCTGCGATCGATGAAATTGTGGTCCGGCTGATTTCCGTACTCCAGCAGGCAGTCGTAGCAGGCGGCTTCGCACTGGATATGCTCTTCTGCAGCACGGTCTTCACCAGTTTCCGGATCCAGATGGCAAATCGCCAATGCAGCCCGCGCCACTCGTGCCATCGCGGATGGATCTTCAACCAACTGGCGCAGCACGCCCGCCCCGCCTTCGGCCGATTCGTAAAAAAACAGCAGCTGACGATCGTCCTTACTCGGGAGTGGTTCTGCGGCGAGTTCGCCTGGCTCCAGTTGGTACTCCTGCTGAATCGCCTGCTTGAGAGCTGACTGGACGGAGGCCATCACGTTCACATCGTGCTGTTCCGCGAACTTGACCGTCATGACATTGCGGTGATCCTCGACGTATGGGACAACCTTCCGGACCAGTTTCGACTGCGGATCTTCGCGGTCGTTGTCGTCCGCCTCTTTGTTTGTGGCCCAGTACCCACGCTCAACGTCGAGATGAAATCCGTGGTCATGGGGATTGCTGCGACGTCGCCATCCCAAATTGATGCGCCAGATCTGTGCGGCATCGCCGTATCGCAACGTCGCCAACAGATTGTCGTCGAGCGTGACCTCGGCCTTGCGAACGTCGATCGATCCGGCAATCTCAGAGAAGCGGTAGGTCGTCTGGATTTCGTACCCGACCCGCTGCCGTTCTTCCTCGTCCGAGGTGATCTGATCGGCACGTTTCACGGTCACGTTCTGTAGTCGCACCATGCTGCGAATCTCGTCGACCGGGCGAATAGCAGTGCCGCAACTCCCACAAGTGTCCGGTCCCGGACCGGATGAGATCATGTGCCCATAGCCGCACGAAGAGCACAGTTTGAGTGAATACTCGGTGAGTTCCTGCGTGTTTTCGTCGAACGCCAGGTTGACCTTGTTGACCCGGTAACGTGCTCCTTCGTGATACACGACTGCCCGAGGGCCAAATTCGGAGATCGCCAGAAAGCGAGGCCGTGAGAGGAACTCGTTGCGGCCTTTTCGCCCACGACGAGCTGGAATGAATGCCGAAAGAGGCAGACGAGGAAAGTTGTAGCCGGGCAGGAAGCCTTCGCTGGCAAAATAGCGGTAGCTGTAGAAATCGCTCTCGAACGCACTCTGGGAATCGGTCAGCAGGTTAATCTGATCTTCTGCCTGACTTCTTAGCCGTTTGGCGCGATCGCGGTCGATCTGACTGCGTGTGTGATCCCCGATGATCTTGTTCTGCAGGACACGTTGCTGCACGGCGGCACGATACAGTGAAAGATGCGAGTGGCGACTTCAGCAACCAGTTTTGTCTGTTCAATGGATGTGCCTTCGGTCGCCATCGTGGCCGACGTGCCGACACACAACATGTCCGGGCTGTCGAAGGCTTCGCGGCAGCGGCGAATCAGCATCGCAACGTCGGCTCCCTGACGTCCGCGGTACGTGTGCAGTTCGTCAAACACGAGGAACTTCAGCCCCTGCGTCTGATCAACGAGTTGTCGTTCCTCGATACGTGTGAGGATCAACTCCAGCATCACATAGTTGGTCAGCAGGATGTCCGGAGGATTCTTTCGGATCCGATCTCGCGTCTCCTCGTTCTCCTGCCCCGTATAGCGGTGATAGCTGACCAGGGGTTCGTCATCTCCGAAACCACGTTTCAGAAATTTGTCGAGCTCTTCCTGCTGGCTGTTGGCCAGTGCATTCATGGGATACACGACGACGGCCTGAAGCCCGCGCCCTGTGCCATGATTCAGGACATGGTTCACGATCGGGATGATGTAGGAGAGGCTTTTGCCGGAACCCGTACCGGTGGTCAACACGTAAGGCCGGTTCTGGGCGGCAATCTGAATCGCCTGGTCCTGGTGCAGATGCAGACGCATCGCACGGCCGAAGTCGTTCTCGTGAGCCTTGGCTCGAAAGATCCGTGCACAGTCGGGATGCAGCACATTCTCCTGAACGAGTTGATCAACCGTTCTGCCAGGTTCAAACGCCGGATTCAGCTGCAGGAGCGGTTCGGGCCAAAGGAGCCCCTGCTCCATCTCCTGTTCAACGCGTTCACGCACTCGCTGATCCGCAATGCGGACGAAGCTTTTCGTGTAGTCGGAGTAATCCGAAATCACGTGTCGATGAAGTTCAAATGCGTCCATCAGTTGTGCGCCGAATCGTTAACTGGTTTTCGTTCTCGTCTGGGCCGCTCGTCAAGCCGCTGCTATTACCGGGCTCTCTTCTTCTCTTTTAAGGGTTCCGCTGCTCTGCGCAGAAACTCGTCGAGATCCGATCTGAGAAAGAGTCGGTAGCCATTGGCCGGGTTCATTCTGACAGGGATCTTTCCGGATTCAGCCCACTTGCGCAACGTTGTCTGCGAAACCCCGAGTATCTCTGCGGCCTCCGCAGTCTTCACGTATTCCGACAGTTTCTTCATCGGTGAGCCGCCTGTCTTCGCGTGGCTTGTAGACTTCATGCCAGAGTCTATCAAAGTCTACACCCACATGCTACAGATGGCTTGACTTGCTGAGCGCATGAAAAAAGCCGAGGTCAGCAACCTCGACTCAGCGATGGAGGAATCAGTCCGCCGGCAAACTTACAGCATGTCGCACAATTCGGCCCACAGCTTCCGCTGCTTCCGCCAGTCCGGCAGGGCAACCAGCGGGCGCAGTTCCCGCTCTGTGATCGGGTCACGCCCGAAATTGACTCGCGGAAGGAACAGGATCGCTTCCTGAATTTCAGGCGCGAGATGCAGCAGATTCATGATCTGCGTCATCCGCGCCCGCGTGACGTGCCCGAGTCGCGACAGTTCCGCGTAGTCCGCCGCTACGCCGTCGACGACGAGTTGTTCGAACCGGATCGCCAAGGCCATCAGTTTGGCCACACGGGGCACACGACCAGGCATTGAGGTTGCTTCCTGGCCGGTCCGCAGTTGCTTCTTGCTGCGTCTGCCACTTTTGAAGTGAATCTTCGATTCAATCCTGATGTCGCTCATGCCGCTGTCTCCTCCAACTCAAGTTCCTTCGCGATTTCTTTGAATCCCAGGGGCCGAAAACTCACGGCGACGGTTCCAGCGTTACCGTCGTAGTCAACGCGCTCAACCAGTAGTGCCAGCACCCGCGCCTGCTCGCGCGGACTCAGCGATTCCCAGACGGGATCAAACTCCTGCAGCGCGTCCTTCACATCCTGCTCGGTAACCAATTCGCTGCGCAGTCGAAATGTCGCCTCTCGAATCTCGGTCAAACGCCGCTCATCCGTCTGGATGCGATCCAGCAGATCCGCTTGCCTGGCGGAAGACTGCGAGTCGAGCGGTGCGGACACAATGGCCCGCATCCCCGCGTTGGCGCTTTCCAGGTCTCGCTCGATGCCGTCGCGTTCCTTACGAAGCTCGTCGAGTTCCGAGTCGATCTGCTGCCGGAGTGCGCCAAGTGTTGTCCCGAGAAGTTCCGGTTCCCGGGCAATGCTTCGCACCTGGTCCACCACGAATCGTTCGATCTCGGCGGCGGGTATCGATCTCGATGGGCAGTTGTGCCAGCCTCGCTTCTGTGCATTCACGCAGACGTAATAGCGATATCGCTTGTTGCCGTCTTTGGTGGTGTGCGAATGGATCATGCTGCAGCCGCAGGGAACGCAGTGAATCATTCCCTTTAGGAGCGAGCCGAATTGAGCGCGGCGAGAATAAACAGGCTGCAAAGCTGCAAAGCAGATGCAGCGTCTGAACAAGTAGGTTCAGTGAGCGGGGGGAGGCAGCAATTCTGCAAAGACATGGAACTCGCGTCGACGAGCGATGTATTGCCAATGTGAGTCGGTGGGTGGCATGTTCAGATTTCCCAGTCTTCCGATACGGCAACAGTGCGCAGGAACTCCCGCAGATAGCCCGGTTCCTCAACGGACCAACCCTGCACTCGCAATCCTTGTCGTTCGTGGACGGACGGTAATCCCGTCCGACGGATTTCGCGCCAACAGTCCATCTCGACGTCCATCAGTCTGGCGGGAGCGTCCGCTCCATAGTTTCCTTCACGGATCCTGATTTCATCGTTGTCAATAATCGTGACGACGTTGGCTTCGCTTCGCCTTCAACATCCAGCCACCGTCGGGCAATGGCTTCACGGCTGGCCGAATAATAGATCTCCCTCAGTTCAAACAAGTCCCACTTCAACTGGCGGCAGTCGTCCCAAAACCAACGGGATGGACACAAGAGCCTGCCCGAAAACGCATCACACAGCTTCTCCTTCACGTCGCTGGTCAAGTCATCCGGTTCCAAGATCGTACGTTCGCACAAATACGCGCTGAGAAGTTCGCCGACTTCGTGGCCGACCTTGAAGTTAAAACGCGTGACTCGCTGTTGAGGCGGCATGACAATGACTCCACCCTTCCCGTGGAGTCCATTCTTCGAGCTACCCTGCCCGCGCGAATGAGCGTCAACGATGATGCGAGCGTTGATCGATTCCGCGATTTCGTCCGCCCACACAGGCGGCATGTCAATCTGAGCTTCATTGAGCAATTCGTCGACGAGTTCATCCAGTGCTCGCGCAAGTTCTTCATTGAACATCCAACGTATTCCTGCTTATCGCTTCCGCTTCGTGATGTACGTCCCTGCGTCAATCTCTTTGGCTAATCTCCTGATGGACCTCAGTAATCGTTCGCGGGTTGACTCCGCCGTGAGGAGGTCCTCCACGATCTGAAATGCTTCGCGGTTTTCATTGATGCGGCTGGCCTGCTCCACCACCTCATCCTTCGTCATGGTACCGCCGACTCCACGAATGGACCGCAATTGTTCCCATTCGGCATCGGACCAGCCACTGAACACCTCGGGTTGCTCCTCGGCAACAACCGCAACATTCGGGTTTGACTTCTTGTTCACCGTCCGGCTGATGTGTTGTCGCCACTTGTCTGTCAGCTTGAGTGAACGGGCTGCATTGAAGTCGGACTGCACATAGCCCTTATCTCGCAAGTACCCCAAATGTTGGCGGATGGCCTTCGAAGTCACTCCCATCGTTTGGCCGATCTCAGCAATCGTTGGCGGGATCTCATTCTCCAGCTTGTACTGGCTGATGATGCGGCAGACCCGCTCCTGTTTCTTGGTGAGTGATTCCACGATTCGTCTCCTGGCTGGCATATCCCTTCGTGGGGATTTGCGCCCGAAAAGAGAATATCCCGATGAGGGGATATTGCAATCGAGAATCTGCCGTTTTTTTCAATCCGCTCAAACCAACTGTGCAGCCCCAGATGATGTAGGTGCAACTGTTCATCGCGTATGGCACGCAGTAATCGATTTTTCGAAATTCCGGAATTCTGAACCGATTCCGTCGTCAGTTTTGACGCAAACGCGGTAGGTAACAAATAGAGGGCTTTGTTTTTTCCTTCGACTGCACGTGTTGTGCTTCACGTATTCCGCCGCCCGCCGATATCCATCGACGACCAGCACATCGTGGAATCTTTTGACGACTTGAGGACCGCTCTTGAAGGGCAGCAACAGCAACAAAAACTGATCAAAGTACGGGCGGTGACTTTGGCTCAACCAACGCGAAATCCGCGGCTGCGCAATGCCGATCATTCGCGCCAATGCCGATTGCGTCAGTTGTTGTTGGTCCAACTCCAGATTCAACAACAGCCAAATCTGATCGACGGCGGTTCGCAGAGATTGCTCGTCGATCCCCGACCAGAATTGCCGTTGGATTTCGCGTTGAATCCGCTGGACCTTGCTGCCTTGCTGCATCTCGAAACTCCCGACATCGATTGCGACGATAGGGTGATGAAACTTGTAGACGCGAACGCATGCGGTGGCGATGTCCAGCGCGCATAGATTCCGCAGCTTGACCGAATTGCCGCCATTCAAATCGGTTGTTGCAAGAATCGAGGCAGTGCACGAAATCCGCGCGAATGAACTCGGCCGCAAGCCCGACTGTATTCCTAATGCAGAGTGTTCAGACAATTATGCGTGATCGTCATATCGCATGACAGGAACGGGCTCTAATCTTGCGTCCGTCACGGCGGGTGGGCCGCCGTGATTGAGACACTGAACCAGTTTCTGCATCCGAGGAGAGTTTCATGTCGAAGTGCAAGAGAGCGGCGTTGGCGTTGATGGTTGTGTTGGGGATGTCGCTGGCGGCGAACGCGGGCGAGATCACCGGAATCGTGAAGTTCAAGGACGGCAGTCTTGGGAAGGGAATTGGCGTGAGCGGCTTGACGGCGGGCTTGTTGGGCGGCGTGACCGGCAAGGTCTTTACGAACAACCAGGGCAAGTTTCGCCTGACTTGGTCCAGCAACAGCGGCTTGGCGAAGGTGTACGTTAAGGGCTCGACGGTGGCTCGCAACGTTAAGAACGGGGCCTTTGTCGAACTGACCGTGCCCTGAATCCAGAACCGTGTTCGTAAGTGCTTCAACGGCGTTCGAGTCCGCGATTCGAACGCCGTTCGCGTGCGCCGTGTGTTGATCTGCAAATGATGTGGGAAGGGGTCGGGTGGTTCAAAGTTCAATGCTCGGCGGGGTGGCACTGGCAATCGTTGGTGATAATGTGTGCCACTGGCTCTGCCAGTGCTTGAG
>JAQBZS010000124.1 GCA_027622115.1 Planctomycetota bacterium
ATTCAGTTCCAAGCTGCCATTTTCGATGTCTCGCGACCAAGCGATGTAGCTCTTGAGTTCCTTCTCGGACGGGACTTGAATGGCTTCGACGTAATCGCCGTTGATCGGAATCGCCAGGGCCAACGATTGACCGACGCCGCCGACGATGCCGCCGACTTGACCGAGGCCGACGATCATCATGATCAGCCAGTACCACACGATCCAATTCACTCGCAGCCGAGGACCGGGAACTCGATCGAGCGCGGCGAGCGTTGTTTCACCGTGCGTGATGGTGTAGCGACCGAGTTCGATCTGGCAGAAGACCTTGATGACGCAACCGATGATGATCAGCCACAAAAGCGAGATGCCGGCCTGACCACCGGTGGTGGTGGTGGCGATCAATTCGCCCGATCCGACAATACTGCCCGCGATGATCAGCCCGGGACCCAGGTTTTTGCAGATGCCGATGAAGCTCTTTGGAGGATCAAGCGTACCGTCCGCGGCGGGCGTGTTTTCGCTCATCAGTGGCTCTTTGGAATGGGTGAATCGATGGGTGTCCAAAGCTTATAGCGGTTGAAAGAACCGATTCGCAAGAAGCCGATCGCCGTGCCGGAACCCGCGAATTTGGCCGATCGCCGACACAGAAAGCGCGGATGTCGATCCGGGGCGAGTTTGCAATCGATGGGTCCTTCGGCGTCTTATCCGACAAATTCGTAAGAACCATCAAAGTTTCGCAAGTCGGCTCGCCGATAAGCAGAGTGTGATGGTCGCTTTCAACGGCGCCGTCCATTCCTCATGGATGTTTGGCCCACCCTGACGGCCACGCGAAAAGGATTTTCAAGGATGATCAGCTTCGGCAAACGCTTTCAACGGTCGTCACTCGCAACGCTGGTTCTGTGCGTGCTGGCGTTGAGCACCAGTGGATGCCATCTGGTATATGGCTTCGGTAAAGTCATCTACGAATATGGCCTGTTCTGGGAATCCACGCCGCTGATTCCGGTCAGCGCGTACCAGAGCCAGAAGATCGAAGACGCCTATCACGAGGCCGAACGCTACGGCAAGGTCTACATTTTGGATCCCGTCGACGGCGAGCACGCGCCTTTGTTCTGTCTCGATCCGCCCACGCCGGATGAAGTCACGCGAGCTCTCCCGGACAATACCAAGGGTGGTTTCGCATTCCTGTGGGAAACTCAGCGAAACAATGTCCGGATCGTGGTGGAACCGATTGTGGATCGTCTGGACGAATGCCGCTTCTTCCCGATGGTCGGACCGGCTCGTCAGCATCACTGCCACTACAAATGCACGGTCTACTTCGACGAGTCGATTCGTTCGTATTGGCCGATACCGTTCGAGCATACCGATCAGAGGCAAGAAGTCGTGTACATCGACCACAACCGCCTGATTCGCTGTGCTGGACCGACCGTGCAAGAGTAATTGCCGGAGTAGGGCCGGCCAGGTGTAAGACGGGCACTCTTGCCCGTCTCCCGAGCAGAGACGGTCAAGAGTGCTCGTCTCCCGTGCAAAGACGGGCACTCTTGCCCATCTCCCGTGCAGAGACGGTCAAGAGTGTTCGTCTCCATGCAGGGACGGGCAAGAGTGTTCGTCTCCGTGCAGGGACGGGCAAGAGTGCTCGTCTCCGTGCAGGGACGGGCAAGAGTACCCATCTCCATGCAGGGACGGGCAAGAGTGCCCGTCCTACAATCGACTGCCGCCACTCACACTGGACCTAACCAACCTCAGCGATACGCCCACGACCGGTGAACTCATATTGGCGCGTCAAGAATCATCCGGTAATTCTACCGCCCCTTCAAAAACACACCATCTCTTCGCCGCCGTTCTCGCGGCTCACTCTCCTCTCCTTCCCCTCGCCCATCTCGTCTCTCGGACAACTCGGGACGATTCCAAAATGCAACATGCCCACAGCGAACGTCGCCGGGCCGCGTACTCCATTCGACGCGGACCACTCTTGTTCTTTGCGCTCGCTTGTGGATTCGCCGGGCTGGTATTCGCCCCTGCGTCGCATTGGCTGGCCGGCCAAGAAGCCCCATTCGGGGAAGCACCCTTCGGAACAGAACACTCCGAAGACGGTGTCTTCGACTCCGATGGCAATCTGGAACAGCCCATCGTCGATGTCCGCATCGAAGGCAACGCCACCATTCCGGCGTCCGCGATCGGGAAATACATCAAATCGCAAATCAACCGTCCGCCGGTTCCCAAGCAGGTCCGCGAGGACGTGCGATCGCTCTATAAGACTCGCTGGTTCATCAGTGTCGAACCGCGGTTCCGCCAAACCGAGCGTGGATTGGTGCTGTTCTTTCGAGTCAAAGAGCGGCCGATGGTTCGCAAGATCGAATACCGCGGCAACAAAAAGCTGAAGACCAAAGTCTTGACCGGCATCACGGGCCTGAAAGTCGGCAGCCCGTTTCAAGTCGCCGCCAACCGTGAATCCGCCAGACGCATGGAGTCTCGCTATCACGAAAAGGGCTACACCTTCGCGCAGGTCAAGTTGCTCAAAGGCGGCTCGCGTGATGATCGAGACGTGATCTTCGACATCTACGAAGGCCCCAAAGTCCGAGTCACCAAGGTCTCGTTCACGGGCAATGAATTCGTGGGCGACGGCGTGCTGGCCAACAAGATCGCCACCAAGACGGCTTGGTTCCACCTCATCGGTGGCCGCTACGATCCCGCCAAAATCCCCGACGACATCATGGCTCTCAAGCAATACTACACGAGCCTGGGCTTCTTCGACGTGAAGGTCAAAGAGAACGTGATGTTCTCCGAAGACAAGTCCAACGTGCATATGAACTATGTCTTGAACGAAGGCCCGAGATTCAAAGTTCGCAACGTTGTCTTCAAAGGCAATCGCGTGATTGAAACGGGGAAGCTCAAGGCCGATTCCGAAATGCTGGCCGGACAGTTCTTCAATTCGCGGTTTCTCAATCGGGACATCGAACGCATGAAGGATCTCTACGGCGTGCAAGGTCGAGTGTTCGCCAAAGTCGAAGCCGTGCCGCGATTTCTGGAGAAGACCGGTGAACTCGATCTCGTCATCGAAGTCGATGAAGACCGCGTCTATTACATTCGCGACGTCAACGTCCACGTGGCCGGCGATCATCCACACACTCGTGAAACCGCCATCATCAATCGCACGTTCATCCATCCCGGCGACCCCGCGAACTCGAAGAAAATCGAACGCAGTCGACGCCGACTTGAAGGCTCGCAGATCGTCGAGCGTGGACCTCAGATGGGACCGCGAGTCAACATCACACCGGTGGGACTCGCGGAAAAAGAGAATGACAGCATCTTTCGCGGTCAAAGCCTGAGCGTCACGGCGGGCTTCTCCGGTCCAAGCCGGCAGTCGAATTTCGCTCCGTCGCACGCGCGACACATCGACGCGATCTCGCAGATTGGGCACTCGGTCCAAGTCGATGGTGCCGCACAATCGGCACTCTCGGATACGGAATCGGCAGTGTTGCGCGAGACTCGCGGATACCGCTTTCGATCGCCGAAACTCGATGCCTTCGAAAAAGAAGTTTTGAATCATCGAGTCGATCAGATTTTCGATGAACGCAAGCAGACAACCTTTCGTGCGCAGGGGCCTGCCTTCGAACCGGGCAATCCGGTGTTCGACAACAGCCCGCATGGCGATCCGCTCGGTCGATCCAAGCGCACCCCGCCGCAGGAATTGTGGGAAGACCAACAGCCCGGTTGGATCGATTTGGATTGGTACGTCAATGAGGCTCGCACGGGCCGATTGATGTTTGGCGTCGGCGTGAACAGCGATGCCGGCGTGATCGGCAACATCGTGCTCGACGAACGCAACTTCGACTTATTCAAGCCACCAACAAGTTGGGCCGACTTTGTGGAAGGCACGGCGTTTCGCGGCGACGGTCAGACGTTTCGCATGGAAGCCGTGCCGGGCAATATCGTCAGCCGCTACCTCATCAGTTGGACGAACCCCTACGTTCTCGACAGTGATTACAGCCTGACGTTGTCCGGATTCTACTTCACGCGGTTCTATCAAGATTGGGACGAAAACCGAGCTGGCGGACGGGTCGGAGTCGGACGTCAACTGACGGATGAATGGTCCGCAAACTTCACGTTGCGAGCGGAAAGCATCGAGCTATCCAATCCGAAGCTCCCCACGCCACAATTGCTGACGGATGCGCTGGGCAGCAGCAAACTGTACTCGGGCCGGGCCAGCCTGATGCACGACACGCGGGATTCGACATTCTTGCCATCGTACGGACACAACGTGCAGGTGAGTGCCGAACAAGCGTTTGGCGATTTCGACTTCCCTCGCTTCGAAGTGGAGGGTCGTCAATACTTCACGCTGCATAGTCGAGCCGATGGCGAAGGTCGACACACGCTGTCGATCGGCGGTCAGATTGCTTGGACGGGTGACGACACGCCGATCTTCGAGCGACTCTACGCGGGCGGTTTTCAGACGTTCCGCGGCTTCGAGTTTCGTGGCATCTCACCGAGGCAACTGGGAGTGCGTGTTGGTGGTCGCTGGATGGCGGTGGGCTCCGCCGAATATCGCATGCCGATCACGGCGGACGACAACATTGCCGCAGTTCTGTTTAGCGACTTCGGCACGGTCGAAAACGATGTCGGCTTCGACAGCATGCGGGTGACGGTCGGTGCGGGGCTGCGGTTGACGGTCCCGGCGATGGGTCCGGTGCCGCTGGCGTTTGACTTCGGATTCCCGCTCGTCAAAGAGAACTTCGACGACACCCAAATCTTCAGCTTCTACATCGGACTGTTCCGCTGATCCGAGCCGCTTCTCTGGTCGAGTTTGTCCACAATTTGGGGATCGGGGTCTGGCTTACGTATTTCAGATTTGGCGGGTGTTCGACGTGGAATTCATCAACAACGGCAACCGCCAAATCTGAAACCCGTAAGCCAGACGCCCAAGTCCTCGACTCGCGCGTTTTTCGAAGGTACGTCGAATCAACGACATCGCCCGAAATTCAAAAGGGTGACTTGTGATCTTCGTGTCACTTGTCGACAGCCGCGCGTTTCAACCAAGCGTCCGCATAGGCCGCTCCCAGTTTCAACGTGCCCTCCGTGCCGAAATGCAGTCGGTCGTGAGGCAAAGCCGCGGTGGAAACCATCGTGATATTCGCGTCCGACTTGGCGAGGGCTCGCAGATCGCCGTTGATCGCGTCGATGTTCTTCCAGGGAGACTTGGGGTGCTGCTCCGAAATGAACCACTCCAGCTGCGGCTCGTCCAAATCTTGACGGAGCTGGCCGACCAGTTGCTTCATCCACTCCGCGTAGTTGCGGTGGTAATGGAAGTACGTGTCGTTTTCGCCGGTATGCCAGAAGATGCCTTCGATGCGGCAGTCATAGCCGGTCGATTCGATCCGATTGCGAGCCTTGCGGATGAAGGCTCGAAACTTCGGATAGAGATTTCGATGCCGCTCGTCGGAGCCTTGCGGTAACCAATCAGGCATTTGTGCGCCGCTGTGAGTGAACTTGATGACGGCCATGCCGCCGTCCAGCGACTTCTGAATTCGCGGGCCGAAGCTCAGTTCCGGCCCGAAGTTGCCCAAATGTTCGACCGGTCCCAGTCGTTCCCAATTCGGCGATTGCCGCACGCCGCCCAGTGAATAGTCGAACGCGATCCGATCATTCTCCTGACCAAGTGACTCGAATCCTTTCACGTTCGATATCTGAGAGACGAACGCATCTTCGCCTTCCATGTTGCGTTGCCCAGCGAGCACGAACAGGCGGAACGGCTTGTCTTTTGGGCCGCGCAACGTTGTTCGAGAATTTCTGCGATCGGGGAGTGCCTGCTGTTGCACGGTTCCCAGCCAAGACGCGGCGAATGCTTCGCCCAATTGAAGTTGACCCTGCGTTCCAAAGTGATAATGCGGCTGGCCGCTGGACATGACTTCAAACGCGAGGTGAGACGTCGGCACCCACCACGAGGCCGGGATCATGCCGTGAGCCCCTCGTTGCTGTTGCTTCACGGAATCCATTTGCCGGCGATGGTCCATGCCCCAGATGCCCTTCTCGCTGATTTCCCCAATGAAAAACTTGAGCGTGGGAGTGCCGAGATCCTGACGTAGCCGAGGAACAAACGCTTGCAGACGCGCGCCGTATCCACCGTTGAATTCGCGATTCAGCATGTCGTTCTCGCCCTGATGCCACATGACCGCTTCCAGACGATACTTGATGCCTTTTTCGTCGAGTTGCTTCAGTGAATCACGCACGAGCTTCAACGTCCGCGGATAGAGCTGCAGTCCGTCTTCGGGGGCGTCCGGATTCCAGTCCCGAGCGAGCGTGGTGCCGCCGACGGCCGATTTGATAATCGCAATCGGGTAGTCCACTCGCTGCTTGATCATGCGAGCAAACGTGATCTCCGGGCCGAACGACTTCAGTGGTTGCAGCGGTCTCCAGCCCTGTGACGACACCGCGTTCCGCTCGAGCACATAGGAAAACAGCACGTCGTTCTGTGGCTTCCCAGCCCCGACAAACATGGGAAAGGCGTCGATTCGATCGGCGTGGGCGTCGGAGCCGACCATGTTCGACTGCCCGGCAAACAGAAAGACGCGCGTGACGTCGTCCGCTTGAATTTCGCACCCCGAAACCGCAAACCAAGGAGCCGCCAACAAAACGCACACCACATGAATTATTCTGGTTGGAATCCTGGATCGAATCATCGTCGTGTTTCACTTTTCTGGTTCACCGGTTCAATGGACTGCAAATGCGGTCGTACGCTTGCCAGTCGGATGGGACCGATGCCCCGCACGCGTTGGAGATCGTCGATCGCTTCGAACGGGCCGTTCTCTTCGCGGTCGCGCACGATTTCGTGAGCCAAATGGGGACCGATTCCGTCGAGCAGCGACCATTCCGCCTGCGTCGCCGCGTTGACATTCAAGCGATACTCGTAGGTTTCAACGGAACGGTTTTCGACACGGTGCTTGTCGACTCGTCCGCCGTTCACTCGGAACCAGTCGATGACCGAAAGAACCAGCAAGACGAAAAGCAACACGAATACAAAACGGCGATCGCTCTGCCGCAATCCCAAACTTGGTCGATCGAGATCCGACTCTTCGATTGTTTGCAGCGGGAGCGCAGCCGCCGCTTCTCGCGGAAGGCGAAGGTTCGCGCGGACCGTTTCATGCGCGATCGCACTCGGATTCGACGTTTGATCGATCGTCGTTTGAGCAGCGGGTGCGGTCCGCGATTCGGTTTCAAGCAATTCGGGTGTGCTGTTTGGAGAAGCGTGCATTGCTATCGTGATCGAGACTTCGAGAGAAGCAGCGCGGAAAGCCGTGTAGCGGGAACAATAGCCAACTGCCGGATGTGTGAAAGTCAATCGCGTCAAATTGAATGATTCTGTTCCGGCATACCATTTCCATCGGAGGCAAGCTGTCATGACCGGCGAGATAATCTTCGGAATTGCGGCGGCGAATGCCGTAGTCATCGGTGTGCTTGCCTTGCGTCGCAGCACCACCAACTCGGCGACGGCGACATTCAACGCGATCATTTCCCACACGGTCGGCTGCTTCGCCCTCTTCCTAGGCATGTACTTTCTGGTGCCCAAATACCGGCAGGTCTACGAAGCCTTCCAAGTCGAACTGCCCGGCATCGCAATTCTGCTCATCCGCGCGAGCGACACAGTTGTCCGCTCCTCCTTGGCTCTGGGCGTTTTGCTCGTCCTATTCCTCGCCGCTGATGCAGTGCTTTTCTTTGTACGGCATCAGAACTCATCGACTCGCACGTGCGCCAAAATCGGATCAGGATGCATTACGGGGCTCATTGCTGTGGCCTCACTGTTGTCGGCAATCCCAATTGGGCTGCCGGCGATACAGCTTTGGAATCAGATGAGTTAATCCGAGGTACGGTCGGCGGTCGGTGACCAGCGTTTCCACAATCGCCTGATGGAGACATTTCATGACGCTTAAGTTTCGAAGTCTTATGTCCGTCGTCGCGGTCCTGACGCTCGGCTGCGATTCGCAAACCAAGACCTCGATATCGGCCAAGTCGGGATTCGAAGCAACTCCCACCGCCGCAAAATCGAAGCCGAGAATCGGCGAGAGTGCCAAGTCGCCCAACACGAAAATGCCGGAACCGAAGACGGATCACGTTGAGCAAGGCGAAAATGCCAAGGTGCCGGCGCAAACCGAGACAGCGAAGGCGGCCTTGGTTGCCGCGTGGCTCAACCAGCTCTCGCCCGATTCGGCGAAGATATCGGCGTTGGTGTCCGCGCAGAACTGCCAACCCGTCGTGGATTTTCTTCGAACCCACGCACCGGTCCTCAAGCGTGCTCAAGTCCCCATCGATACGGTCCTGGGCGACTTCTTCGACGCGACGGAACCACAGCAAACCGTATTAGCGTTCGGTGCCTGGAGTCACCAAGCCGCGAACGACTCGACAACGTCTGCTGCCATCAAGCCAATGCTCGGCGGCGTTCTCGTGCGAGACGTCACGGATTTCGCTTCTCGAATTGAGAAACTGAATGCTCATCGCGAGTCGATTCCGATCGCGATCGATGATGGAACAACGAGCGTGGATTCGTTCAAAGCCTCGGTACGAATCGCAGCGGGCCAACCGCTCGCCGAACTGCTCGCCGACCACGCAGAGAAACACGACTGCGTCGCGGTGTTTGGCCCGGAACTTGCGAGGCAGCTTGGGGCTGCTTGGTTGAGTACGTTGCCCGTTGCACATCGCGAAAATCATGCGGACGCGGTCGAGGAGTTGGACCGTGTGTTGGTCTTCGCCGACCTTTCGACGCATCTTCAGTTGAACATCATTTTTCGGACCAACAACGACAAGATCCCGCCGAGACTCTACGGCCTGATCCAGAATTCATACCGCGCCCGCATCGACGACGTGATTACAGCATTCAATGACGACAAGCGGACCTTGGAAGAAAAAGCCGAATTGGCGAAACAGCTCAGCACGCTCACTCAAGTTTTCGACAGCCTCAAACTGATCGCGGACGGTCAATTACTCGAACTCAAGATGATACTTCCGCTGTGACAGCGAGCACGAGTAGGGTGGGCATCGCCCAGCAGATCATCCACGATCACGTCCGAACTCATCAGTATCGCGGATGTTTCGGCAACTTCATCGGAATCTTGATCGGCTTCCCGTTGCGCAGGATGTCGAAGGTGACCGTGTCTCCAACGCCGTAATGCTCGCGGATGTAGGCGTTGAATTGCAGCATCTTCAAGTCGAGCGTCTTCCCATCCACGCCGATGATGACATCGCCACCGCGAATTCCGGCTTTACGCGTATTCGGCGGCACGAAATTGCCTTGCGAAAAGGCCAGGCGATTCTTGGCCAGACCAAGCTTCTCCTTCTGTTCGTCCGTAAGGTTGCGACCGTAAACACCGGGTGCGGGAGGCGTGTTCCACATGGACGCTCGCCACGAAATGTCGGACTTGCGCCAACCTGCCGTCAACTCGATCTGGTCCGTATGCGGCAGGCCGTTGCGAGTCCACGACAAACGAATTCGTCCCGAATTCGGAGCTTGATGCAAGGCGTACTGCACGTCGGCCTGCGACGAAATTCGAACGCCGTTCAGTGCGGACAACACGTCGCCGGCGGTGAGTCCCGTCGCGGCGGCAATTCCACCGCGCATGACCGATTTCACGCGATCACCTTGATCGACGTCCAACGTAATGCCCAAGTTCTTCGCGGGCGGAAATCGCCACATCATGTCTTTCGACCATTTCATCCCATCAAACGCCTCATCGGTTTGAAAATCGTGGACCTGATGGCAATGAATGCATGCGTCGGCCTTCAAGCGTCGGGCTGCCGGATACATTTCGACACGAATCCGGTTGGCTTCCAACAGTCTCGGTTTCGGTCGAGCGTTCGGATTCTCCCGATGGCTTTCCAACGCCTGTTGCATGGCGTACTTCAAGCCGGAAAGGGACAGCCCCGCCTCGGCGGGTCCTTCGTCGCGCGCTCCATATCGACCGTGGACGAAGTCGTCGGCGTTCATGAACAGCGCGGCCCACGTCAGGTCGAAGTCGAAGTCGAACACGCGCAAATCCACGCCGCGCATGTTGACGATTCGAACCAACACAAATTGGTCGGCCAATTTCGCAATCTCTTTGTCGAGACGAACAACCTGCTCGTCAAACCCCGCACATTCGGGTCAGCGCGTTCAGCGAAAGACCACGAACATCGGCAGGTTCTTCTGACGAGCGGCTTGTTTCGCTTCGTCGTAATTCGACAACCACGGTGAATCTTCCGCGAGTCCGCTGCCGCTCATTGCGGCAACGACAACCAGAGTTCCGAGGAGTTGCGATTTCATGCGTGTGTCCGTTCTTAACGAAAGGATAGTTGGCGTGTCTGCGGCGACATCTTCGGCGTGAGTCGTTGTCCGAACAAGACAGCACGACTGGTCGTTTCTAGCGCTGCCGGTCGCGCCGTACGATATCTTATTCCACGATCCAGTCGGCGAAGTCTTACTCCAGGATGATAAACTCCGTCTGATCGTATTCGACCCTGAGCCCGTGATCACGGTGACTTTTTCTCGCGTTCGCCAACTTCCTTGAACGACGCTGGGCGAGTGCGATCTGGACCCTTCTCGTACACGAAGGTCAGCATCTTGCCGGCGAAGTGACGGTCGAACAGAACCTGCGACGGAGGGAAACTGATGCGTTCGCCGGAGATGTAGCCGTGTCTCGATCCATAGCCGAGAAACACCGGGACCGTGCGGTTATTCGCGAAGCCGGCTACATGCTCGATGATGTTCTTTCCACCAGCTTCGCCGCGTAACAGTTCGAGCAATACTTCTTCGTTGTCCAGGAACTTGATGCCGTACTTGTCGAAGTTGTCGGACGAGAAATTGATCCAGTCGCAGTGATCGTCGCCTGACCGGCGACCGCGATATCCGAAGTTGACTTGCCGCAACGGGGCATAGCTTTTGAACGTCAGTTTGACTTTCATGCCCTTCATCATCTCTTTGAAGATCGGCTGGACCTGACGGATCTTTTGCAATTCCAGCGGAGTCGGTTGCTTGGGCGGCGGGTCACCTTCTCTGGGCGCGGAGTCACGCTTCGGTGTCGCGAGCGGCTGTAACCAAACCGTGATCGTGCCGGCTCTCCATCTTCCCGAAGAGTTGGTGATCAGCGCGGGCTCCATGTTGACCTTCACAATGTTGTTGTCGGCGTAATCCAAGTAAGCCAGGAAGGGCGAGGCGTAACGCAGTTCGCGGATGTCGTCGATTTCAAACACGGCGACCGATTCTTTGGCCCCGTTTTCCACGTCCTTGATTTCGTGGCTTTTTAGGCGGATCCCCTGGCCCATGTGTTTCATGCGATCCAGCACGGCGGCCTTGGCGAGCAGATCGGCCACTTTGATCTTGCCGCCTTGAGTGACGTCGAAATCCAGTAGCCGCTGGGAAAAACGAACTCGCTCGGTGACCGTTGCGCCGCCGTCTCGTCGAATCGTGATCGTCGTTTCCAACTCGAAACAACCGACGGTGGAAAGTGCCAGCATCGCCAGCAGCACGGTTGTCGTTTTCATGGTGTTTCCTCGTCATGGCACAACGGGTCTTCTGCAAAACCAAACAGGTTCTATCTCGGTCTCGACCAACATCACAAGCAAATCACCAAGTCCAGCCACACGGCGTGAGCGTTTCGTGGTCACTCTGGTCAATCCTTGTGTCACGATGATCGAAAGTCAGCCGCGCATGCAATCACCGACCGCGTTGAAGCGATCTGAAAAAGCGGGACAGGCAG
>JAQBZS010000125.1 GCA_027622115.1 Planctomycetota bacterium
CTTTGCATGGCGTCTGCGGTCACCGGTTTTCTGGC
The DNA here is from genome assembly GCA_027622115.1 of Planctomycetota bacterium. Lineage (GTDB taxonomy): Bacteria > Planctomycetota > Planctomycetia > Planctomycetales > Planctomycetaceae > JAQBZS01. The sequence continues at coordinate 36 of JAQBZS010000125.1, forward strand.
GACGTACGGTGTCGACGAACCGGCGGGCTGTTACGACGACCTGGATGCATGCGATGTGCTGATCATGTGGGGCAACAACCCGGCGGAAATGCATCCCGTTCTGTTTTCTCGCGTCATTGATCGACGCAGTCGCGGTGAGAAGGTCACACTGATCGACATCGGTACGCGACGGACACGGACAACTGAAGCCTGCCAGCACTATCTCGAAATGAAGGGCCACGGTGATCTGGCGATCGCCAACGGCATCGCACATCTGCTGATCAAGAATGGGACATACGACCGCAGATTTGTGGAATCATTCTGCAACTTCAAAGCATCCGACGATGAGAACCCCAACCTGCACGGCAAAGCGATCTCGTTTGAGGATTACAGGAAGTCCCTTGAACCGTACACGCCGGAGCACGTCGAAGAACTATCCGGCGTTCCTGCTGAGCAGATTCGGATGCTGGGTGACCTGTTCGGAAATCCCAAACTGAAGATCACGTCGCTGTGGTGCATGGGAATGAACCAGCACACGCGAGGCACTGCGATCAATTCGATGGTCCACGGCGTCCATCTACTCAGCGGACATTTCGGCACGCCCGGAAACGCACCAACGAGTCTCACCGGGCAACCATCCGCCTGCGGAACCGTGCGCGAAGTCGGCACGCTGGCTCATGCACTTCCCGGTGGCCGCGTGGTCGCCAACGCGGAGCATCGACAGCAGTCGGAAGAATTCTGGAACGTCCCGGCCGGTCGCATCAACCCGACTCCTGGCTATCACACGGTCAAGATGTGGGAAAGCTTCTGCACGCCAACAGACCAGGGCGGCGACATCGGCACGATCTGGGTGCAAGTCACGAATCCCGGTCAGACGCTGCCGAACCTCAATAAGTTGTTCAATCCCAAAGGTGACAACAAAGCTGGACTGGAAGACAAGTTCCTCATTGTCAGCGACGTCTACCCCACAGCAACGACGCGGTTGGCCGATTTGATTCTGCCGTCAGCAATGTGGGTGGAAAAGAATGGAGTCGTCGGCAACTCAGAACGTCGCACTCAGCAATGGTTCAAGATGGTCGATCCACCGGGTGCCGCTCGCGACGACTGTTGGCAGACGATCGCGGTTGCTCACGAGTTGTTCAATCGCGGAATGGACGGCATGAAGAATCGAGACGGCCAGTTCCTGTTTGAAGTCAAGGACAAGACGGACAAGACGGTGCCCGTTTGGGACTGGGAACATTACTACGACATCAATGTGGATGAGCAGTTGTTCGAGGAGTACCGGCAGTTCAGTCGACTCAAACACAAAGACCTGGCGCCATACAGCGAGTATGTCAAAGCACGCGGCCTCCGCTGGCCGGTCGTCGAGGTCGACGGGCAATGGCGAGAGACACATTTTCGAGGGCTTCGATCCGTACGTTGAACCAGGCAAAGAGATTCAATTTTATCACTCATCCACACACGATGACCGAGCGCAAATCTGGTTCCATCCATGGATCGCTCCGGCAGAAGTTCCAGACGACGATTACCCGTTCATGTTGTGTACTGGACGAGTCCTTGAGCACTGGCATTCCGGCTCGATGACTCGGCGGATTCCGGAACTCAGCCGGGCCATGCCGGGCGGATATCTTGAAATTCACGCCGAGGATGCCGCCGCTCATGACCTTCGTAATGGCGACAAAGTGACGATCGAATCTCGCCGCGGTTCATTGGTAATTCCGGTGTGGATCGATGGTCGCGGTCAACCGCCTCGCGGAACGGTCTTCATTCCGTTCTTTGACGAAACGTTGTTGGTCAACGACCTGACGCTGGATGCAGTCGACCCTTTCTCGAAGCAACCGGACTACAAGAAGTCGGCCGTGCGGATCAGAAAGGTCTAACGATGAGCAACTCAAACAAAACACGCACCACGCCGCTCATCGCGTTCGTTCTGATCTCATTCGCCGTCGCGGGATACTTCACCGGGCTACAGGCCCCCATGAACACGTCGACGTCCAGTTCACCGCGACCAGTCGGCCTGCGCGAAACGAAGTCAACGGTCGAATTAGAAGTCGGAGTGATTCCTGCAACTCCTTACAAGGAAATGCCGGACGCGACGGGTGCACGACGTGGGCAGACTCGACTGGCGAGTCTCAAGTCAACAATTGACTCGCTGGCGGAAATCACAATTGCCCCTGGAGACAAACCTGCAGCGCTTCATCAACGCGAGCAGAACCGAGCCTTCAATGGTGCTCCGCCAACGATTCCGCACCCGATCGACCAGCGATCGGACATCGCCTGTGTTGCCTGCCACAGTGACGGAGCGAAAACGAAGTCACTGCGAATTCCGCGTATGTCTCACGCATTCCTGGCAAACTGCACGCAGTGCCATGTTGAGAACAACCCGCGACACATGACGGCATTCGCATTTCGCGAGAACAACTTTACAGGGCTGAAGGCGCCAACCGCCGGTCCGCGAGCCTTCAACGGGGCGCCGCCTCAAATTCCTCATTCGACCTGGATGCGCTCAGACTGTATGAGCTGCCACGGCTACGCGGGGCGACAAGGGATCCGCACGACGCATCCGTGGAGAAAAAACTGCCAGCAATGCCATGCCCCATCCGCTTCGATGGATCAAACGCTGTTGGCTGCCGAACCTCAGTTTCTTCCCGGCCCCAAGATCAAAGAATAAGACACTCATGGCAGACGACCACAAAATGTCACGACGGGACTGGTTCCGACTGCGACCGCGCCGCACAGAATCAAACGACAAAGGATCGGACAAAACGGTAGACGCTCCCAGACATTCAATGGGAGACACGCCAAACGGTCTGCAGGCCGTTGCTCATCCAGTCAATCACGATGGCATGGACCTTGCCGAGCTGCCCCCGATGCGTGAAGCACTCTTATCAGAAGAGCAGATTCGCCAGTTGTTCTCCGACATTGAAACACTCGCCTCCGACATCCTACTGATGCAGCGGTCGGCACGTTCTCTGCGAGCAGCGGCATCAAAGGTCACAACCGAAGAGCAGCTGCGGCTGGCTCAGGCGACGCTGTTGTCGGGCGACGTTCACCGAGTGCAGATCCGCTATCACTGGCAAGAGGCAAATTGGATCGACACACTGGAACGCCGCGATGACGGCGTTCGACTCATCCGCATCGCTCACAACACGGTCAACACAGCAACGTGATCAGTTAGCCTGAGATCGGCAGCCGCCACAGTCCCTTTTGGTTCCACGATGCCACCTAACTGATGGATCATTGTCTCTGCTTCCTCAATCCTCTTCTGGATTGAGAACTTCTGTTGCGGATCCGAGCAGCGGGCCAACTCATTGCAAAGAAACTGCAGCTTTTCTTGCCACGTTGAATTCGTCAGTCAAGAGCGAGTTTTCAACACCCTAACCTGTGGCGGTCGAACTGTCTGTCTGAGTTTTCTGTATTCTATTCGCAGGACTCAATCGCCACTGCCGAAGCCACGCTAAAGAACAAAGGCAGCAAGATCAGGGTCGAGAATGGCTAGACCGTGAAGGTGATCAAGAATGCCAGGGGCATCGTGTCTCGCGAAGTATTAACGCAGCCGTGGACCACGACCCCTAAATTCTCCGTTCAAGAACGGATTCTCGCGACGACGGCGACAATCACGCGGCGCGGCGCTGCACTTGAGCGTGGAACAGGCGTTGATAGATCGGACAGGTGTCGATCAACTCTTCGTGCTTGCCGGTTGCCACCAGTCGACCGCGGTCCAACACCACGACTCGGGTGATGAAGTCCAGCAGCGTGGAACTGACCGAGTGCGTGATGAGGAATGTCGTGCGATCCTTCGCGAAGTTCTTGAGCACTTGATGCAACCAGTATTCGGACTGCGCGTCGACTTGCGACGTTGCTTCGTCCAGGATCAGAATCGCGGGGTCTCGCAGGATGGCGCGGGCGAGTGCCAGACGTTGGCGTTGGCCGCCCGACAGGCTGCCGCCCTTTTCACCGACACGCGTCTCGAAGCCCTCGGGGAATTCCTCGATCATCTGAATCACGTCGGCCTGCTGCGCGGCCTTGATGACTTGCTCGTAGGTGGCTTGCGGTTTGCCGTAACGGATGTTCTCGAAGATCGTCTCGTCGAACAGCAGCGTCTCTTGCGTCACCACGCCGATTTGACTGCGCAGACTGCGGAGTCTGCCGGCGTGGATGTCCTTGCCGTCGATGTGCACGCTTCCGCTGTTGGGATCGCAGAATCGCGGCAGCAGATTGAGCAGCGTGGATTTGCCGGAACCGTTTTCTCCAACGACAGCCACCACTTCGCCGAAGTTGACCTTCAGCGACACCTGATCGAGCGCGTTGGCTCGGACCACGCCGTCTACTGTCGTGGCATAACTGAAGGTGACGTTTCGAAATTCGATGGACTTGTGATGTCGCGGCAGTTCCTTGGCATCGAGAGACTGCTTGACGAGCGGTTGCCGATCCGTCATTTCGAAGACGCGATCCGCCGCCGCACCCCCGCGTTTGATTTTTGTAAACACGTTGGACAGCTTGCGGGCTGGATCAATCACGCCGGTCATCAGCGTGTACATCACCGCCAACTCAGCGACATCCATCGCGCCGCCCGCGAGCCGAATGCCCCAGATTTCGGACGTTTCGCGAAGCACTAAATAGGCTCCCGGTAAGACAGCCACCAAAATGGCCATCATTCCCAACGATTCCGTTAGTGGGCTGGTCATGGCATCCATGCGGACGATCTTCATGGCCTTGCCGTAATACTCTTTGTTCTCGCGATAAAACTTCCGACGCTGGCGACCGGCTCCGTCAAAGGCGATCACGGCCTTGATGCTTTCAAAAGTCTCTTCCATCGTTTTGTAGATGCGAGACATGCTTTCCATCATGCGCAGCGACGCACGCTTGAGTCGACGGCCAAACTTGTAGAACAAATAGCCGCCGATCGGCGCGAACACGAGCGACATCAGCGTCAACTGCCAATTGACGAAAAACGCACACAAAATGCAGGCTCCGGCCTTGAGCGGCTCGCGGACGATTTTTACGCCGAACTGCATCAGACCGTCTTTGACCAGAAACAGGTCATGCGTGAATCGAGACATCAACTGCGCGGTGCCGTCGAGCGCCAGCGTTTGGTAGTCCAGCGCGAGTGTGTGGCGGAACGCGTTTTTGCGAATGTCCATCACGGTCAGTTCGACCACGCTGCCCATAAGGGTTTCCTGCAGGAAGCGACTCAGCCCTTTGATAATGGTGATCACGACCAGCAGGCAAAACAGCAGCGCGAGCGTATCGAATTGGTCGGGCGGCAACTGGGCGATGATTTCCGCTTTGACCCACGTGAGGGCCGCCAATTTCCAATCCACACTGGAGAGTCGTGCCTGAGTGCGCGCCCGTTTTCGGCGAAAACTGTGTGCCCGATCTTCGTCGTCCGAATCGATCGCCTGGGCCAAGTTGGATTCATGCTCATCGACTTGGCGACCAAGTTCGGCGGCATCCGCATTCGCCGTGTTGATTTCCGTATTGATCCAATTGTCGAGAGTTTGACCTTGCAACAGCACTTTGATCACGGGGAATGCCAGCAGCAAACTTGCTGCCCACATAGCGGCGACGATCCCTGCAAACCCCACGGAAATGAACAGATTCCGGCGGTGAGGCCACATAAATCGCATCACGCGTGCAAAGCTCTTCATCGTCAACCAGTCCCTTGGTTGGTCTCGTTATGACCCGCGAACGGCAGCGGCTCTCGTGGATTGAAGGTTGTGAACACCTCAAACCAACGACCGGCAACGTCTTCACGACACGTAAACCCCGTGCGGTCGCGGGATTAGACCTTGCAACCGGTTTTGGGTCCAGACGAGTCGCCCCAAACCCAGGGGCGATTTTGGAACAACTGACAACTGGGTAGTGCAGACGCACGGTGGGTAGTGCAGACGCACGGCCATCTCGGTTTGCTTCGACAGCACCCCACGGCCAATTCATCCGTGCTACGGCGTGAGATTCCGTTCTCGCTGTTCCTTCAATCGCGCACGCGCCCGTGAAAGCGTCGGACCGATCGAATTCTCAGGGATGCCGAGTCGCAGGCTGATCTCGTGATAGGACCGGCCTTCCAGGTGAAACTGCTTGACGATCGAAGCGTCCATGGGTGGCAACAACTTCAACAAGCGTTCCACTTCCTCGCGGTTTTCGATTCGCTTGTCTTCGGGCTCGCGCGATGCAACTCGGGCACGATCAATCGACGAATGGTGGGCGGTGACGTGACCCATTGCCTCCGCCATGCGACGTTGCGAAATCTCCTTGACCACGATCCGTCTGGCAAGCACCGTCAAGTAGGTGGCCAGCGAACACTTCCCGCGGAATCGGCGCAAGATCGCGTAATCATTCGACAAAATGGCCAGAAAAATCTCGGAGCAGATGTCATCAATGTCATCGGGAGGCAGCCGCACGCTGCGCGATTGGGCCGTGTGATTGACGACATGTACAAACAATCCAATAAACCGATCCACGAAGTCCCGCCATGCACCCGGTTCATCGGCGATGCATCGCTTCAAGAGACTGCGATCGATGTCGGTGAGAGCCACGACAAGCCCCGAATAGTGTGACGGCAATTCGATAAGCAATCGGCATTATCTTCGAGCGTGATTCGTCGTGAAGCCGAGAGTATTCCGATGAATCACGACGTCAAGCGGCTGGTACAAACCCGAACTCAACTCTAGTCCTAACCCATTTATGTGGCAAGATGGCTCCATCTCGGACAGACTCGCTCCATCGAATTGAGAATTTGTAGACCTGAATCGTTGGCGACCGCAAATTCGTCTCGTCCCGCACGATTGCCTCCCCGGACTTGATCGCCGCCGACAGCTTGTTGGGCAACCCTCCGTGATAACCTGCCCGGAAACCGTGGTCGAGCGCTGCCGAGCGCCGTGCCTCTCATAGCTCTGGGGGCATTGGGTGCTGGCCCACGGTTTCCGGGTTGGTTATTAATTGCAAGTTGCCTGATCTCCGATGCCACGATTTCCCAACTTTGTTTGAGCAACACCGCATGGCCCGCTGGTCAGTCCCGTTCTTCAAGAGTCGAAAGTCGCGGTGGCTGGTGGGGCTGACGCTGGTGGTTCTCGTGATCGCGTCTCCGATCGGTCGTCGTTGGGTCAGCATGGTTCCGAACGGACAAGCTCGCCGAGCGCTCGGCCAGCGTGATCTCGCCGCGGCCTCGGTTTGGTTGGAACGTTCGGCGTGGATTCACGCGGACAATTCCGAAACGGAATTCTTGCTGGCGCGAGTCGCCCGCAAACAGGGGCGGCTGGAGGATTTCCGCGAACACTTGATGCGAGCCTGGAACCTCGGCGCGGAGACGGAACGCTTGGAACGCGAGCAGTGGCTGGCGTTGGCTCAGTCGGGAGACATGCAAGAGGCAGAACCGCACTTGGGGCTGTTGCTGCAGGATCCGCGAGAGGACGGCGCGGAAATCTGCGAGGCTTACGCATTGGGTTACATCACGAATCTGCGACCCAACGAGGCGGTTCGAATTCTCCGAGCGTGGGCGGCGGAATACCCGGATGATCCGCAGGCGCCTTATCTCCGCGGGACGCTGCACGCGGACATGACACAATGGAACGAAGCGGTTGAAGCGTTTCGACAAGCGTTGGATTGCGATCCCAAGCACGCGCTGACCAACTTCTCGCTGGGACAGATCCATCTCTTGCAAAACAGACCGGACGAGGCACTCAAATGTTTCGGCGTGGCGATAGCCGGCACCGCTCAAGAACAGCGGAGCGAGGCGTTGGTGGGAAAAGCACGCGCGCTGGAATCGCTCGGTCGCAAGGCGGAAGCGCGCACTTGCCTGGAAGCCGCGTTTGAAGCAGCGCCGGGGTCGATCGATGCCACTATCGCCTTGGGGAGGTTGGAATTGTCCGTGGGAAACTTTCAAGAAGCCGTCGAGCATTTGAAAACAGCCGATGCCGCGATACCGCATGATCCCGATCTTCGGTTTTCTCTAGCGATGGCACTTCAGGGGCTGAGGCAACTCGATGAAGCTCAAGAGCATTTTCGGTTTGTGCAAGCCGCTCGAAAAGAATTGAGTCGAGCGAGATCACTGATGGATGTCGTCCTCAAGACACCGGACGACGTCTCCGCTCGCTATGAAATTGGGAAAATCTATCTCAACTACGGCTCGGAGCAGGACGCTCTAACTTGGCTCAAGAGCGCGCTGAACTATGACCCGTCACACAGCCCGACACATGCGCTGTTGGCGGAATACTACTCGCAGCGAACCGCTGAAAATCCCGATTTCGAATCCCGCGCCGCCGAACATCGCAAACAAATACGTCTTGAAACTCCGTGAATTGCTCGAACACCCGGCCCAGTTTATCGGTTGTCCGTTTTCCTCATCCCGTCGTAAATCCCTTGGCTGATGAGATCGGCAATCAGAGCGTTGCCGATCGCGTTGGGATGGACTCCGTCGTATGTCAGGACGCCCGTGTTCGAGAAGACCATGCTGCCGTCGATTCGAAGTTGTGCGTTGTGGTTCCGCAGATAGGCCAAGAATACTCGTCGCAGATCGACGAGCGTCGTCGCGGTGGAGCGAGCGACCTTGCGAGTGATTTCCGCGTATTGATCACATTTGGCGTCCATCGGATTCGAGCCGTCCGGCTTTTCCTGGTAGACCGACAGCGTCGCCAGAACAAGCTTGGTCTGATGTGCTTTGGCAGCAGCCACGATGTCACGCAGGGCTTTTTCGAAATCGGCGGGACTGGTCTTTCGCCACCAGACGTCATTGATGCCGATAAAGACGACGGCCACATTGGTCCGGTCGGATTTGATGACGTCGGCAAACGGCGCCTGTTTACCGTTTGTGTTTTTCGAGTCGACGTAAGCGGCTTTTTCCGAACCGTCGCGCACGGAGAGGACTCCGCCGCCGTTGATGCCGTGATTGAACAACTTCACCGAAAGCCCCTTCGTGCCAACGCCGATTTTCAACGCTTTTTGAATCTCGTTGATGTATGCGTTCTGCCAAGTAATCGAGTCGCCGAAGAACGAGATGCGAGTGCCGTCCGTGAGCGGCGTGTTTGCACCACCAAGCTGCTCGCGACCCGGAATTTCATAAAGCTTCCAGCGGGCGGCACGCGCCTGATCGGAAACATCGAACGGGGGATCAATGGCTGCGACTTTGCCATTCGCTCGATTCGGTACGAGTCGTCCATCAGTCGTCAGCCGAGCGGAGTACAGCCCCTCGGGACAATCCGACGGATTCTCAAATCCGATGCGTGCAATCTGTTTTGGAGTCAGGGCTGCTCCCGTCGTGCCGAAAAACACTTCGTCGTCTCCATGCGTGTCGGTCCAGTTCTGAATGGTCAGCGTTTTCGTCAGATCCCACTCGACTTTGCTGCTGTCGGCAAAGTGAAGACTGCTCTCGCGCTCACCGAGATCGATGTAGCCGAACGTTTTCAGTTCGAGTGCCCCCAGCGATTCCGAATGCGCCTGCGTCAAGATGCGTGCTTCGTGTTTGCCGGTCATGAGCACGCGGCACGAATCGCCGAGCTGATGGGATGCGTCGAGCCGCAGAATCGCCTGATTAGTGCCTCCGCCGAGAACCAGCTGCTCACCGGAAAACGCGCTGACTCCGCGAGGCTTCGCCAGGGCGAGCGTCCCGCGCAGGACGGTGAGCGTGCCCGTGAACGTGTTCGGCTTCTTGCCCGTGAGAAACGATGGCACCATCTGCCATTGAGTATTCCCTCCGCCATTCCAACGGAAATGGCCTTTGCCGGTGATCGCCCCCGAGAACGCCGTGACGTTCCCGCCTCCCGTTTCCATCGTGAATTCATGACCGTTGAGATCGAGATCTCCGGTAAACTTGCCGAGCTTCCAGCCAAACGTCGTGTCTCCAACCAGCTTAATGTTGACGCCGGAACCGTAAGTTTGATTGGGGTTCTCGATTTTGCCCGAGACTTCCTCGCCGCGGAGGGTCTGTGTCAGAGCTGCCATCAGAAACGGAACCAGCCAAAACCGCTCGATCATTGTGTGTCCTCGTTCAACGGTGGTGATCGCGAGTGTCCCCATGGACTTGGAAATGTCGCACCGATACTGACCCTATCCGCTCACGTGCCACCGAAAAATGTCGTGACGACTTGGCGTCGGTGCGCGAGGGCTCGTAAGTTGTCGACGAGATGCCGCATTATGTTCAAAGAATGAACCGGACACTTGATGAATATCCACGTCGACCGCGCCCGCATGCTGATGACTCAGTCAAAATTCGATTTGGCGGAACAAGAACTTCGGCAGGCGCTGTCACAAGATTCCGGCGACTCGGAAGCCCATGCACTGCTGGCATTCTGCCTCGTCGAACGTAAGGACTTTGACGGCGCTCAGTTTGAAGCCGAACAAGCCGTCGTGGAGCAGCCCGATGAGGGACTTGGTTTCCGCGCGTTGGCACACGTGATGTATCGACGGAATCGCCTCAAGGAATCCCTGGAAGCGATCGAACAGGCCATCCGACTCGAACCCTGGCATCCGTCGAATTTCGGGCAATTGTCGGCCATCGCCTTTCAACAAAGCCGCTGGCAGGACGCGTTAAACGCCGCCGAACAAGGTCTGCAATGCGATCCCGAAGATGTGGAATGCACCAACCTGCGAGCCATGGCGCTTGTCAAACTCGGTCGCCGCGAGGAAGCCGGAGCCACCATCGCCGCGGCACTCGCGAATGAACCGGACAACGCGGTGACTCACGCCAACCAAGGTTGGACTTTGCTCCACGGACGCCAGCCGAAGCAGGCCGCCGAACATTTTCGCGAAGCACTCCGCTTGGATCCCAACCTCGAATGGGCTCGCGTCGGCATCATCGAAGCCATGAAGGCCCGGCACTTCATCTATCGCTGGATGCTGGCGTTCTTCTTGTGGATGAATCGTCTACCGCCTCGATTCCAAGTGGCCTTGATTGTCGGGATCCTGGTCGGAAACACGATTCTGAACAGCATTTGCAACGCCGTGCCCGCTCTCGAACCCGTGCGTCTTCCGCTCGCCCTGGCTTACATCTTGTTTGTGTGGATGTCTTGGTGTGCGTCAACGTTGTTCAATCTCGTGTTGTGTTGCAGCCGATTTGGTCGCCTTGTGCTCAACCCCCGCGAGAAAGCGGCTGCGGCAATTGCCGCGGTGTGCATCGTCGCCGGAATCGGGATTGGACTTTCTAGTTATTTGGGCGAGCTGTACTTCCCGGCGCTGCACTGGATGTCCGGAATGTTGACGCTGGGATTGGTGATCCCAATTTCGCACACATTCGCGGCGGACGAGAGTCGTCGAAAACTCTTTCTGACTTACACCGTCGGGCTGAGCGTTGTGGTCTGCTGGACCACATTCAAGCTGTATCAGATTCCCGGAGCGCTGGAGCTTGTGGCTCGACAGTTTCCCGATCCGATTCCGGACGAACAGGCCGAGGCCTTGCAGAATGCCATCGCGTTTGCCGTGAGCGATTACATGCAGTGGTCGGACTATTCGATCTGGGGTTTGGTGTTGTTTACATGGCTGGGCCTGGGGTCCGGGCTGGTTGAACGCCGCCGGTAACGGTCCCAACTCGGGTAATTGATCGGACTGATCCGTCCGATCCGACTAATCCGTCCAATTTCCTGACCATCTTGCGCAGGATTTCACTGAATAAGGGACGAAGCCGAAACAACTTGAACAATTAAGGGGC
>JAQBZS010000126.1 GCA_027622115.1 Planctomycetota bacterium
GCGCGTGCCTACGGCGTGCGGTTAAACGAGCGACGTTCACGCCGAAGTGGCGCTGTCCAATTAGGCGGTTCGAAGTGAGTTTCGCGGCGAATTAATTCGGGAATTCTGCCGGCTCCAAGCGTCAAGTCCTACAGCGGCGTGCATCAACGCATCTTGCAGCTTGACGAATCAGGGAAACCGATCACCTTATGGACTCCGCAGAACTGACCGCGGGACTTCGCGAAGGAAACTCGGAAGCGTGGGACGCGTTTTTCGATGAATACTACGACGCGGTCTGTCGTGGAGTGGCGCGCATGATGGGCGGCGATGTGCATGATGTCGCGGATGTGGTGCAGGAGACGTTTTTCGCCGCCGCTCGATCCGCTCGGCAGTTCGACCCCGCGCGAGGCACGCTGGGGGCTTGGATTTCGGGAATTGCCCGAAACCGCGTGGCATTGCACTTTCGCGAGTCCCAGCGGCAACAGCAGGTCCAAGACTGCACGGATCGACTCGGCGGTCGCACGGCGAGATTCGTCGCCTGGCTGGATGGAGGCGACGTCAGTCCGCCGGACGCGGCCATGTCCGTGGAATTGACCGAAGTGATTCGAGCCACCTTGTTGAAATTGCCGGACGACTATGGTGAGTTACTGACCGCCAGATACCTGGATCAACTGTCGGTCGAACAGCTCGCCGAGCGATCGGGGACGACGGATTCGGCCGTGCGATCCAGGTTGGCGAGGGCTCGGCGGGCGTTTCGCCAGGCGTTTGTCGATGATCCAACATGGGATGAACAATGAAAGCGGCCTACATCAACGCCACGGGTGCTCCGGATGCAATTCAATATGGCGACCTGCCGGACCCCACCGTCGGTCCCGGTGATGCGTTGGTCAAGATCGGCGCCGCGGCGGTGAATCCCATCGACACGTACATCCGCAGCGGTGCCGTCGGAATCGCCCAAACGTTTCCGTACATCGTGGGCTGTGATCTGGCGGGAACGATTGTCGAATGTGGGTCCGCTGTGACGCGGTTCAAGGCCGGCGATCGAGTCTGGGGCAGCAATCAAAGTCTGTTCGGTCGCGCGGGGACTTTCGCGGAACTGGCTGCGGTCGGCGAGGAATGGTTGTATGCGACGCCAGCGTCCGAGTCCGATGCGGAAGCCGCGGCGGGGGCGTTGGTCGGCATCACGGCGCATCTCGGATTGTTCCTGCATGCGGGGTTGAAGTCGGGCGAGGTCGTGTTTGTGAACGGCGGCAGCGGCGGCGTGGGATCGTCCGTGATCCAGTTGGCCAAACACGCCGGAGCCCGCGTCATCACCACGGCTGGCTCGGATGAAAAACGAGAATTCTGTCGCTCGTTGGGAGCCGACTTGGCACTCGATTATCGCTCGACATCGATGGACGACGAGATCCGACAATTCACGGAATCCAATGGCGGGATCAACGTTTGGTTTGAAACCCAGCGCGAGCCCACGCTGGATCGCACCGTCGAATTGATGGCTCGCCGAGGCCGGATTGTGCTCATGGCTGGTCGAGCGGCTCGACCGGAATTCCCGGTTGGTCCGTTCTATGTGAACGACTTGCGGATGGCGGGATTTGCAATGTTCAACGCAACGCCCGAGGAACAGCAGGCGTCCGCCACGTCGATCAATGCCGCTTTCGAACAAGGCCGCTGGAAGCCGTTGATTGGCAAGACGTTCCCGCTGGCAGAATCCGCGTCGGCGCATCAGTTGCAAGAAGACAACACACTCAATCTGCAAGGCACGCTGTCGGGGAAGATCGTCGTCCAGCCCACCGTGAATTAGCCGTTTGGGCGCTAGCCGCGTTTCACATTGCCGGAACCGTGGCTAGCGCCAAAACGGCTGATGCCAATGTGCCGGTTCCACCTTTCGATTCGGCAATTCAACCCAATGGCCAGTAAAAACCGGCCCTACGCTGGACTCGCAATGCAATCCCGTTACTCCGCCGCGTTGATCTTCGCCATGCTGCTCGTTGGTTGTGAGCAAGCCGATCCCAACGCGAGTTTCCCGTCAAAGCCGATTGTGCTTGTCGTCCCGTTTTCCGCGGGCGGCGGGACCGACCAGTTTGCTCGGGTCATGAAGAAGGCCATTTCGGACAACGAACTCCTGTCGGTGCCGTTGGTCATCAAGAATGTGGACGGAGCCGGAGCCACCATCGGCAGCCGCGAAGTCAAAGACGCAGAACCGGACGGCCACACGATGTTGCTGCTTCACGAGGCCATCATCACGGCGAAGTTTTCGGGCAAAGTCGACTACGGTCCCAAAGCGTTTACGCCGGTCATCGGCACGGGCGAAGTTGGGATGGTCGTCGCCGTGAATCAGGAGTCGCCGTACCACACGCTGAAAGATCTGATGCACGCCGCCCAAGAATCGCCGGACACGTTGGTGTGGACCGCGAACCTTGGTGCCCCGAGTCATTTCGTGGGGCTCATGCTGGAGAAGAAACTTGCGGGAGCCCGATTTCGTTACTCGCAATCGGGCGGCGGCACGAAACGCTTTCACGAGATTAAGGGCGGTCATGCCGCGGTCACGGCGTTTTCGCTCGAAGAATTCCTGAGATACCGCGAAGGCGCGTTGCGAGGTATCGCGTTCCTGGGATCGAAACGGCATCCGGGAATCCCGCAGATACCGACCGCGAGCGAACAGGGATTCAAGGTCACGCATCGCAACATTTTTTTCTGGTGGGTTCCCAAAAGCACGCCGCCGGATCGAGTCAAGGTTTTAGCCGCGGCCATTCAGCAAGCGATGGACACCGAATATGTCCAACAGCAACTCGAACAGAGTCGGATTGACCAAATCGTCCTGACCGGCAGCGAGATGCAAGCGACGATCGACGAGTTGACGGCGAGTGTGGCCGAGGTTGATCTGCGAAAACCCAGCGGCTTGCCGAACATCGCGGCAATCGTGTTTGCGTTCGTACTCGGGCTGACGATCGCGGTTGTCGCCGTGCATCGTCGGCAGTCACGATCCGAAACACCGCCGAGCCTCGAAGTCGAGATCGAACCGCCATCGACGGAACCAACACGGCCCATGCTGAGCGCTGTCGTGCTGGCGGTGACGGCCGCCTACATCGGGCTGCTGTCGACTCCGTGGATCGACTTTGCCGTGGCGACCGTGCTATTCGTCGTCGTTTCCGGCGGACTGTTGGTGCAATGGAAACTGCAAAAGCTGTCCTACATCGCAGCGTTGGCGATTATCCTGGGGTTTGGATTGCAGTTCGCATTAACCCAAGTCTTCGAGATCGACCTACCGTGAATTGGAAGGATGAAGGATGAAGGATGAAGGATGAAGCGGCCTTGATCGCGGTTGCGTCCAGTCGCCCAATAGCATACGTCTCATTTGTCCCATAAGTCGCATCACTCATGGGACTTATGAGACGGATGGGACTGATGTTGATCGTAAGGTGGGCCAATCGGTGATCCAGACCGGATGAAGCCGCCTTCCCTCATCCTTCAACCTTCCGCCTGCATCCTTTACTTCAACCGAGATCCGACAATGGATGAACGAATTCTTGCGACACTGAGCGAGCGCTTCGGTTTCAGCGAGTTTCGACCGGGACAGGACCGGGTGATCGAGCACCTTGTAGCTGGACGTTCTTCCGCGGCGGTCTTTCCGACCGGTGGCGGAAAATCGTTGTGCTACCAGTTGCCGGCTCTGTTGTTGCCCGGCCTGACACTGGTGGTGTCACCGCTGATCGCGTTGATGAAAGACCAAATCGACAGTCTGAGGGCGAGGAACATCAATGCCGCGCGGTTGGATTCGTCGTTGACGCTGGATGAATACCGCGAGGTCACGCAGCAGGCCCGACGCGGCGAACTCAAGCTGCTGTATGTCGCTCCCGAGCGGTTTACGAACGAGCGGTTTCGCGAGCTATTGGCACAGGTCAACGTTTCCCTGTTCGCCGTGGATGAGGCGCACTGCATTTCCGAATGGGGGCATAATTTCCGACCGGACTATTTGAAGCTGGCCCGGTTCGCAACGGAATGCCGCGCCGACAGCGTGCTGGCTCTGACCGCCACCGCCACTCCGCAAGTCATGGAAGACATGTGCCGCTTCTTCGAGATCGCGCCCGAGTGCGCCGTGCGGACCCCGTTCTACAGGTCCAACCTGACATTGTTGGGTCAGCCCGTGGCGAAGTCCCAACGCGACTCGCTGTTGCTTCAGCAGTTGCAGAGCCGCGAACGCGGGCCGGTGATCGTGTACGTCACGCTACAAAAAACGGCTGAACGTGTTGCCGCATTCCTGGCGTCGAAGGGCTGGCCCGCGCGAGCCTACCATGCGGGAATGGATGCCGATCCACGCTCCCAAGTACAGGACTGGTTCATGGCCTCCGAAGACGCCATCGTCGTGGCCACGATCGCGTTCGGCATGGGGATCGATAAATCCAATATCCGTTATGTCTATCATTACAACCTGCCAAAGAGCCTGGAGAATTACTCGCAGGAGATCGGGCGAGCCGGCCGCGACGGGCTAACGTCGATCTGCCACATGTTGTTCTGTACGGACGACTTGAGCGTGCTGGAAAACTTTATTCTCGGTGACACACCGGACTACGAAAGTGTCGCGAGCCTCGTGCAAGAACTGTTCGCACAAGGCGACGAACTGGTCGTTAGCCAGTACAGCCTGTCGTCGCGGCACGATATCCGTCCGTTGGTGGTGCGCACGCTGATTACGTATCTCGAAACGAGCGGGTATCTGGATGAGACGACACCGATCTATTCCAGTTACAAGTTTCAGCCCCTGACGTCGTCCGCCGAAATCCTGAGCCGATTCGAAGGCGAACGCCGCGAGTTTCTGCACAACGTCTTTCGCTGCGCGACAAAGGCCCGAACCTGGTTCACGATCGATCTTGAGGTTGCCGCGAAGCGCTCCGGTTCGGATCGCGGGCGGATCATCCGGGCATTCGACTACTTGGTGGAACAGGGCCTGTTGGAACTCAGACCGAGCGGCCTGATGCATCGTTATCGCCGGATCAAAATGCCGGAAAGCCTTGCGGACGTGGCGAAGGATTTGCATCAACGCATGGTGCATCGCGAGAAGCGAGATCTCGAGCGTCTCAATGAAGTTGTGCGATTGGTGACCGATCCCGGTTGCCAGGTTTCACGACTCAGCGCCCACTTCGGTGAACCGCTCGATTCGGACTGCGGTCATTGCAGCCACTGCCTGAATGCCGGAGTTGTCGCCACGATTCCCGGACGCCCGGCGTCGACGATCGATGAGGGCATCTGGCAGCAGGCTCAAGCCGTTCGCCGAGAACATGCCGCAGCTCTGGCTTCGCCCAATCGTTTCGCTCGCTTCCTATGTGGGATCAGCTCGCCACGCCTAACCCAAGCCAAGCTCTCCCGCCACGATCTCTTCGGAGTCTTCGAAGCGATTCCCTTCGTTCATGTCCGAGAACGAGCCGAACAGCAGCCAATCGCACCTGCGACTCCGGATTTCTGAAAGCACGACACACGACCTAACCTAACCAACTTGGCTCAGTTGTTGCGGGGCGTGACGCATAGTCAGTCCGCAGGTTACGAATTGCCGAGTGAATGTAGGCCGAGTGAATGTAGTGAACGTCACTCGTTTAACCGCACGCCGTAGGCACGCGCGTTTGTGGACATCTCGCGGTCGAAACTACCAAGAACGACAACATCCACCCAATTCCGCGAGTCGGCTGGACACGCTCTTGGCCGATTTCACCATCCGTGCTACCGTCCGACGCCCCGCACGGAGATCAGCCATGTGCTCTACATTTCGTGTCGTCGGCGTCGTGATCCTGACGCAGATCACCGGTTGCGTTACGTGGAATCAGCCGACGTTTCATGGAAACCGATCGACGATCGAGCAAGTCGGTCTTGAAACCCCTCAATCGAACATCTTCGTGGTGGGGCACGGTTGGCACACGGGAATCGTCATTCCCGCCGACTTGATCAGCCGCGAAGATTGGCCGGAGAGTGCTGCGTTTCCAACCGCGAAGTTTGTCGAAGTGGGTTGGGGCGACGAAGGCTTCTACCGAGCCAAGGCCATCTCGCTGGGTGTGACCGCGAGAGCCATGTTTATGCCCAGTCCCAGTGTATTGCACGTCGTGGGGCTGGATCGCGATGTGTTGGAAGCGTTTCCCGCCAGCGATCTGATTGAAGTGCCGATTACGACCGAACAGTTGGCTCGACTCTGCCAAGCCATCCACGCCATGTATGAACGAAACGAAGACGGGTTGCCGATCGCGTTGGGGCCGGGGTTATACGGCGACAGTCACTTCTATCGTGCTCAGGGCAGCTACTTTTATCCCAAGACTTGCAACGTCTGGACGGCGAAGACGCTTCGATCCGCCGGCTTCCCCATCAACCTCGTGATGTCGACGACCGCAGGTGGCGTGCTGCGTCAAGCCCGTGGATTTGGCGTCTCCCGGCAAGCGTCGTCACCGATGGCGATGATCCACGCGTTGGGGTTCGGCGGCAAGTGACGTTTCCACGATGTGCCGCGTGACGATCCGGATTACGACGGAGATCTCAAGTCGGCCTGCATCGTGACGGCGTCCGACCAGTGGCGCCATTCGCCCGAGCTTTCGATACCATCGAACTCGCGATTCGAGATTGCTTTTCCGTCCATTCGCATTCGGACGTCATGCCCATGCATCGTCACTTCGGATCACCGCTGGTTTCTCGCCGAGACATTGTTCGAGCCGGTTCGATCGGCCTGTTCGGCATGTCGTTGCCGCGTTTGCTCGAAGCTCAAACGACCGCTCGCGAGACTGCGGCACGAATACCGACGGGAAAGGCCAAGGCGTGCATCCTGCTGTTCATGTGGGGCGGTCCCGGGCATCAGGACACGTGGGATCTGAAACCCGATGCCCCGGCCGAAATCCGTGGCGAGTTTCAGCCGATCGAGACGACGGTTCCGGGTATCCAAATCTGCGAGCACTTTCCACGGTTGGCTCGGCAAACGGATCGGCTGGCCATCATCCGGTCGATGACGCACACGGACGTCAATCATCTGACGGCCACGCATTATCTGCTCACGGGACAGCCACCGCCGCTGGGAGACGATTTGCGGGGCGACTGGCCGCATATCGGGTCCGTCTTGTCGCGACTGGGTCGAGGCCGCGGGCCGTTGCCGCCGTTCGTTTCCATGCGTCCCAAGCTGGAAAACACCGTGCCGAGATTCGTCGAACAAAGTCACGGCCAGTTCGCCGGTTGGCTGGGTGCGACATGGGATCCGCTCACGATCGATGCGAACCCGGCGCTGCCGGATTATCGAGTCGGTGATTTTGTGCCGCAGCCTGGGTTGAACGAACAGCGGCTTGCGCGTCGGCAGTCTTTGTTGCGAAGCGTTGAGGGTCGGCTGGACCGCTTGGATCAGTCCGGTTCGTTGGGCAGCATGAGCCGCCACTACAGCCGAGCCTTCGATTTGCTGTCGTCCGCCGTCGGTCGATCGGCTTTCAATCTTGCCGAGGAGTCGGACGCGATGCGGGACCGCTACGGT
The DNA here is from genome assembly GCA_027622115.1 of Planctomycetota bacterium. Taxonomy (GTDB): domain Bacteria; phylum Planctomycetota; class Planctomycetia; order Planctomycetales; family Planctomycetaceae; genus JAQBZS01. Next base: position 7,463 of record JAQBZS010000126.1, read on the forward strand.
CGCAATCCGCACGGGCAGTCCGTGTTGCAAGCTCGGCGATTGGTGGAACGCGGCGTCCCGCTGGTGACCGTATTTTGGCCCAATGACGGCATCAAAAACGTCAGCGTTTATTGGGACACGCACCGCAAGGAATTCATGGATCATCGAACTCGTCTCATGCCGCCGGCGGACCAAGCGTTTTCGACATTGCTGGACGACTTATCGGATCGTGGAATGCTGGATGAGACATTGATCGTATGGACTGGTGAATTCGGCCGAACTCCCAAGGTAGGCCAGCGCAACAGCGACGCCGGCGCGGGTCGCGATGGTCGAGATCATTGGCCCAACTGTTTCACGTCGGTCATGGCCGGAGGCGGCGTCCGAGGCGGGCAAGTGTATGGATCGTCGGATCGCTACGCCGCCTATCCGGATTCCAACGCCGTGCATCCGGTGAATCTCGTGTCGACGATCTATCACCAACTCGGAGTACCCGGCGATCTGGAACTTCGCGACCACTTGAATCGCCCGTTCGTCATTTGTCCCGGTCAGCCGATTCAAGAACTCGTTGAGTAAGGCGAGCGGCGGTTGAACAGAATCCGCTGGAGTTCGCTCGCTTATCCCGCGAACCTCCGTTGCTTTCGGGGCTGCAAAGCCCGTTCTACAATCCGCCCCGTTTTCGCCGCATGTGACTTCGGAATTCGCAAACCGCTCATACGGACTGATTGCAGATGGGACGCTGGCCCGACAACACGCGATCGAGTGTCCTGACGTTTCTGCTGATCTTTGTGCTGGTGCCGGTGCTGTGCTTGTTGGCTTGGTGGTACGTTCGCGGTTGAATGTGCAACTCCAAACCGCACCACCAAATGCATTGCTCAGTGTGTTGGCGACGATGAAATCGCTCCAGTTTTTCGCTTCATTATGTCGCCCCTATTAGGAATTGATTGTGGCCAAGTCTCGCCGTGCCAGCTTGATGCTGATTTTCTTGACGGTGTTCATCGACTTGTTGGGCTTCGCCATCGTGTTGCCGCTGATCCCGCGATACGACAAACACTTCGAAGTCGGCGGCATGATCATGGGCTTGCTGATGGCGTCGTTTTCCGCCATGCAGTTCCTGTTCGCTCCGTTGTGGGGACGGCTTTCGGATCAAATCGGTCGGCGGCCCGTGTTGTTGGTGGGATTGGTCGGTTCGACGCTGTTTTACGCGCTGTTCGGCTTCGCGGTGACGCTGGGAAAAAGCGGCGAACTGATCGGTTTGAGCACGATGACGTGGCTCTTCATCAGCCGCATTGGAGCGGGAATTGCCGGAGCCACGATCCCCACGGCTCAGGCCTACATCGCCGACATCACCGGTCGCGAGCAACGTGGAAAGGGCATGGCGATTATCGGCGCCGCGTTCGGGTTCGGCTTCACGTTCGGTCCGCTGATTGGTGCCGTGTTTGCATCGTCCGAACCGGGAACGGCGTCGAGCGGTTGGCCCGGATATGTGGCGGCCATCCTGTCCGGAATCGCGGCGACGACGGCGTTCTTCATACTTCCGGAATCCTTGAAGAAAGCTGCCGACGGTGACGCCGCACCGGAGCCGAGCGAACGTCGCGGTTGGCTCGACCTGTCGGCGCTGAAAGCGGCTTTGTCCGTGAAGTCCATCGGGTTTGTGGTATTGACGATGTTCTTCACGACGTTCGCCTTCGCCCAATTTGAGTCCACGCTGACGCGACTGACTCAGGAGAAGGGGCTTTCCGATCGCAACAATTTTTACGTATTCGCGTACGTCGGTTTTATTTTGGCTTTGAGCCAAGGATTGCTCGTCCGGCGACTGATGCCGCGACTCCGCGAATTCAAGATGGCGTTGGCCGGGATCGTGTTGATGTCCGCCGGCATGTTGCTCATCGCCGCCACCACCGGTAGCGAATCCAACGGATTGCTCTATGCGATCTTGCCCATCTGCGTGGTGGGTTTTTCGGCACTGCAACCGTCAATGCAGTCGATGTTGTCGTTGCGCAGTCCCGACGATCGGCAGGGGGAGTTTCTCGCCGTTGGGCAAAGCTGTTCGTCGTTGGCGAGAATCCTCGGGCCGTTGGTGGGATTGACACTGTTCGACATCAGCATGTCTCTGCCGTACTTGCTCGGCGGCGGCTTGATGGCTCTGTGTACGTTGCTATTGCTGACGCTGCGTGGTGATTCCAATACATGAGCCCCATCCGTCTCATACTCCATCAGTCCCATCAGTCCCATCCGTCCCATGACCCATCAGTCGGCCTCAAAGCCCCTCACGTCGACGATTTCGCGAGATCACAAGCCCATGGGAATCCGGGCACCCGTATGGAAGAGTTGGCCGAACGTCAACAGGCGGACTTCGTCGTATGCCCGACCGACGAGCATCAAGCCGGTCGGCAAGCCTCGTTCGCCGATTCCGTTGGGAACCGTGAGCGCGGGGATGCCCGCCAAATTGCCCGCGATCGCGATGTTGGAAACAGTCTCGTAGTCGCGGAAGTATTCGCGAGAATCGCAATCAAGCGGCGGCGCGACCACCGACAAGCTCGGCGTAACAACTGCGTCGTACGACCGCAACAATTGCTCGATCGCATGCCCAATCCGTCGACGAATCCGCTGAGCGTTGATGTAGTCTCGAGCGGGAATGAATTGTGCCGCGTGTGCTCCGATGCTGCCTTCCGGGGCCGTCAATTCCCAAACTTGGCCGTTGTCGACGAGGTCTTCGAACGCTGTCGCCATTTCGCACGAGAAGATCGTGAGCGCGACATCCGAATATGGGAAATCCGGAAGCTCAATCTCGTCAACGGTCGCGTGCGTCCGGCAAGCCGTCAGCGAACGTTCAAAGTTTTCTCTCACGGTCGGTTGGACGTGCTGTGTTGCTCCCTTGATGACGGCGAACTTGAACGGAGGTTGCGGCGAGCGCGATGGCGGAAAGACGAATGGTTCGCGAGTCGTCGTTTCGTCGTCCGGGTCATGACCGGCAATGCCTTGCAAGACGTAGCCGCAATCCGCCGTCGATCGACAGATGGGTCCAAGTTTGTCGAGCGTCCAGCTCAGCGGCATCGCGCCGTTACGACTCACTCGTCCATACGTGGGTCGCAGTCCGCAGACCCCGCAATACGCCGCCGGATCGATCAAGGAACCGACGGTTTCGGAAGCAATCGCGAAGGGAACCAGTCCCGCCGCAACCGCCGCCGCAGCGCCGTGCGATGAGCCTCCCGCCCATGCCTGACGATCCCACGGGTTCAACCCAGGGCCGGTGAACGTAGCATTCGGCCCTTGATACCCCAGCCCTCCCGACAACTCGACCATCGCCAGCTTGGCCACCAACACGGCACCCGACTCGCGCAGTCGACGAATCACTGCGGCATCCTCGCCGAAGACTTGGTTGCGAAGCGGCGCCGCGCCCCAGGTGGTCGGGATGCCCTTGGTGGCAAGTAGATCCTTCGCTCCGTACGGAATGCCGTGCAGCGGGCCGCGATCAATGCCCCGCGCGAATTCTTGGTCGGCACGTGTTGCTTGTTCCATCGCCAAATCGCGAGTGATCGTGACGACTGCGTTGTATTGCGGACCGAGTCGCTCCAATCGGTCGAGGAAAAACGCGGCGAGTTCGACCGCAGTAAATTCGCGCCGGCGAAGCTTGGAATACAGCTCGCCAATCGTCGCAAACGCGATGTTGTCGGAAATCAGCATCACTCGACTCCTGCAGTCCTGCCGGCGACCGGAGCGAACAACAATGCCGGCCGATCGTCGCCGCTCAGTGGAAAACTGCTCAGAACGGCCGAGCGTCGAACTTGATCGGTCACGTGGTTTCGGATCACGGCGAGTGCAACCGCGTCGAGACCTTCGTGCGGATATCGTTGACGGATGCATTCCACGATCAAATCGGCCGTCTGCTTCGTGTCGGTTGAGCCGGCCCTGACGTTCGATTCGGCGGAGGCTGATGCGTCGTGCTGAGCAGCGGGTGTCAAGACCGACTGCAATGCTCCGTAGGCCAATGCGCCGCCACCCACGGCTCCGGCCGCGGTACCCGACACGAACGCGCGGCGTGTGAGCGACCGTGTTTGAGGGAGTTCATGATTTGCGGCCAACACTGTTCTCCTGAATCATTCGCGTGATCGCGCTACGACTTAGGGACGGCGCTGAAATTAAACCGGCATTTGGCATGCGAGTTACCGTAGCTGG
>JAQBZS010000127.1 GCA_027622115.1 Planctomycetota bacterium
TCGTTCAAAAAGGAATTGCGGTGAAGAAAGGCGAAGAGGCGGTGAAGCAAGCGACAGCTGCAGATATAGCGCGCGGCAAGGCAGTTGAAAGCGAAGAGAAAGCCAAAGCCGAAAAGAAGAATGCAGAGTTACAGACGGAAGTCGCCAAGAAACAAACGGACTTGGCCGAGAAGGCGAAAATCAAAGCGGACCAGGCAACCGAGGCACAAGCCTACGAATCGTACATCGCCCAAATCGGCCTCGCAGCAGCCCAGATCGATCAAAACGCGTTCGATTCCGCGCGGCAGATCCTGGAGTCGTTGAGTGATAACGCATCGACGAATCAGCACCTCAACTGGGAGTGGGGCCGGCTGATGTATCTGTGTACGCGGGGTTTCACGTTTGAGGCCCCGAAACCGCAACCCGTCGTCGCTGTCGCCGTGTCCCGTGACGGACGGACTTTTGTGAGTGGCGGCGAGCAAGGCAGCGCCGCGATTTGGCCAATGTCGACGGACCTAGATGAGAAAGACAAGGTGAAGTTGGTACCGTTGCACACGTTGGAATTGCCCGGACGAGTCAATGTGCTCGCCGCCGCATATTCGCCCGACGACAAATTCGTGGTGTTGGGAACGGACGATTCACGGGGTTACATCAAAGTGTTTGACGCGGCCACGGGCGAGCCGATCGCTCGAACGTTTGAAGCGAAGATGTTGGACGGCCAATCGACGTCCGTCGAACAACCGCGTCCGTTTGATCTCCGGCATACTTCGGAAGTGTTGAGTGTCAAGTTTTCGCGTGACGCCAAGTGGTTGCTCACGAGTTCCGCCGACCAAACAGCTCGGCTGTGGGATTTTGCATCGGGCCGTCAAATCACCCGGCTGCACGGTCACGACGGCGACGTGTTGGCCGTTGATTTCGGCGAATTGACGGTTCTATGGGGGGACGAACCGAACCAAAGGGCAACCATTCCCGATGGCCGAATTCTCACGGCCGGGCAATACGGGCGAGCGTTGTTGTGGGAACTTTTTGAATACGACGACGCTGCAAAACAAGTCCGACCCGTGTGGGAACTCACGGATGAGATGAGTGGCGAGCCCCGAGTTCCGAAACCGGGTTTTCCATTCACCGGACACAAGGGGCCGATCTTCGCGGCAGCGTTTTCACCGAAAGGCGAATTCGTGGTCACTGCGGGCTACGACACTCGCGTACTTGTTTGGCGACCGACCGATGTGAAGGCTTTCAATTTCCGCGCACTCGCTCCTGAACTCAACGCGGACACAGCGGAGAATGCTGCCGCAGGCGCGGACAAGAACACTGCGAAATCGAGTGACGCTCAGAATGACCGCGTGGTGCCCATCGCCAAAACCGTTGCCGAATACAGAGGCCATACGGCGATCATCCGTTCGGTTGCGTTTTCTGCGGACGGGAAACTGATCGCCAGTTGCGGCCACGACAACACCGTCCGGCTGTGGGGCTTCGATCCGGAAGCCGATGAACAAATCACGGACGCAGCCAAAGTTTTTAAGGGGCACGGGAGTTGGGTCCGAGCCTGCCGATTTGCGCCCGATGCGAAGTGGATCCTGTCCGCCAGCTTGGATGGCAAGATCAAGAAATGGAATATCGAAGACTATGCGGAATCGCGCATCTTGAGCGGCAAGAAACTTTCCGGGCATGGCGACGCGGTGATGTCCGTCTCGTTTTCGCCGATCGCCAATTCCCATCAAGCCGTGACGTCCAGTCGTGACCGGACGGCCCGCACTTGGGATCTCGAAAAGACACAAGAGAAGAAAACGTTTCGCGCGGGGCATCTGTTTCTGACGTCGCGAGCGCTGTTTTCATCGGACGGTCGGCGGCTGTTTACGGCTGCGGCCGACAATTCGCTGCGGATGTGGGACGTCGCCACTGGTGGAGAACTCACGAAACTCGACAAGACCGGCCGAGCGACCGTGATGGCTCTGTCGCATAACCCGGTGAAACTTCAGAAGAACGGAAACGAATACGCGGCCGACATCCTGCTCACGGGCGATGGTCGAGTCGATGATGAGAACAAACCGGTTGACGAACAGCAGGCGAGAAACGAAGTCCGCGTGTGGGAGGTGACGGTCGGCGGTGTCACCCCACTGATGGATCTCAAGGGAGTGCGAAACGAAATCACGGCGCTGGCGTTTTCCCATGATGATTCGATCGTGTTGGCCGGTGATTCCCAAGGACATTGCTATCTCTGGAACCGCGAATCGGGCGAATTGATCAAGCGAGTCAAACGTCACGAGTTTCGTGTCACGGCGGTCGCGTTCCTGCCTGGAAATGAAGAAGTCCTCAGCGCCAGCCAAGACAATGTTGTCAGTTGCTGGAACGTGGAATCGGGCAAGGAAATTCAGGCCAACGTGCTGTCGCATCCGGCATCGGTCCACGACATGGCGGTTTCGAAGGATGGGCAACAAGTCCTCACGGCGTGTGCCGACGGCGTGGTTCGGTTGTGGCATCGGAATCGCTTGGATGAGAACGGCAAGCCCACGTTCACAGCGTTGTTCACAGTCGTGCCCGACCCCAACCTGCCGGTCAAGCAACAGCGGGAACAAGTCCTGGAAGAGTCAATCGATTCCGTGGCGGTCTCGTCGGACTTTCGGCGAGCCGTGTTGATTTCATCATCGACGCGCCCGCGAACAGATCGCTCCAAGACCCGATTGCAGTTTTGGGATTTGGAGAAGCGGAAACAGATTCCGCTGCCCGACTCGTTCACCAAAGTCGCAACGGGAATCCGGAGCTTTGGGAATGGCGGTGGTACGTTGCGTTCTGCGGCCTTCGCACCCAACGACCGGCAATTTGTCACGGTTGGTGGAGAAGATGGACACCTGTGGGACTATTCCACCGGCGATTTGCAAATGCACTTCAGCCCGCATGGCGTTGTGGCGTCTGCCGTGTACTCATCCAACGGCAAGTGGATTCTGACGTCGAGCTGGGACAAGTCGGCTCGGATTTGGGTTGCGGATCCTGCGGATCCGGACTCTCAACGCGCACTCTTGCAGTTCGACGGTCAGCATCGTGGTCGAGTCAACACGGCAGTCTTCAAGCCCACGCCGAGCGATCCCATGGCGACGCCGGAATTCGTCATGACCGCCAGCGATGATGGGACGGTCATGGTCTGGAAGATCCTCAACGAGGCTGCGGTCGCCAATGCACAAGCGGGGCCGGTCGACAAAACCCTGTCACGGAAAGTGGAATTCTCGCTGAAACACAGGAGGAAATTGGATGATGACACCATCGAATTGAGTCCCGTGCATTCCGCCGTTTTCACGAAGGACGGCAAGTTCATCCTCACTGCGGCGGACGACAACAACGCTCGGATTTGGAATTCGTCCGGCAACCAAGACGAACCGCTTTGGGTACTCGCTCATGACGGACCGGTGTTGTCCGTGGCATCAAGCTCAAGCAAACAAGATGGGTTTCTGTGGATCGCAACCGGCTGCCGCGACAGTACGGGGCGAATTTATCGCGTCTCATTCAAGGCGGATGGATCGATCGAGTCCGTCGATCACATGTTGACGATGAAAGGTCACACGGCCAGTGTGACCAGCGTCGCCTTTTCGGAAGACGGCAAACGAGTTTTGACGGCCAGCGAGGACAATACGATCAAGCTGTGGGACACGGCGGTTCGCGAGACCACGCAGGACGTGAACGTCCCCGAGCCAAAACCAGCGGTCGAAGCGGTGAAGGCTGTGGAAGCTGGCGGGAAGCAGACGTTCGACGTGTTCTTGCAAGCGGCTCAACCAGCGAATCCCGCGAACGCGGTGCCGCAGGACGGTGCTGCAAAAGGCAACGGCCAAAAGAAACCGGGACCGCCTCTGGCCAAGGAGATCCTGACGTTGTCCGGTCACTCTCGCGAAGTCACTTCGGTCGCGGTCTCGCCCGACGGCCTGCAAGTTCTCACCGCCAGCCAGGATGGAAGGGCGATTCTGTGGCTCACAATCGACTGGCGCACGGACGCCAAGAAAGAATGAAACTGGCCGTGCTTTGAATCGGTGAAGCGTGCTAAGAAACTCGCTGGCGACTTCGCCCATTCCCGTTTCGACCATTCCCGTTTCGACCGGCAACGCTCAACCCAATACCGTGATGACCATGAAAGACCGTCGCCGCTATCGAAAGAAGTCGAATCAGTTTGTAACGGCTGTGCAATTGGCGTTGGACACCGACGGCTTCGTCTATCGGAAATGGGGTTCCGAACAACGCTGCAAACAAGGTGACTGGCTGGTCGACAACGCGGGAGAGGTCTACACAATCGACCGCGAATCGTTCGAGCAGACGTATCGTCGGGAGAGCCCCGGCGTCTATGTGAAGAAGTCGACAGTCTGGGCCGAAGTCACGAAACAAGCCGGTTCGGTCGAAACCAAAGAGGGGACGTCGCACTACCAAGCCGGCGACTACCTAGTTTCGAACCAAGCAGACGGAACCGACGCGTACTGCATCAACTCCGAAAGCTTTGATGCGATGTACGAATTGGACGAATTGGACGAGAAACGCGACGAAATCTCACGAGCAAAGAATTGAAAACGGTCGTGCTCGAAGACTCGAACCCGACCGTTTTGATGAGGTCTCAGCAGGTTGACTATGCGTTTCGCACCGGAAAGCCCCGTCGAATTCGAGCGGATTCCTTGTCTTTGTCCTTCTTGGCGTCCGGCGTTTTCCCGTCTTTCGCTGCCGGCTTTTCAGTCTTCTTTACGTCAGTCTTCTTGGCGTCGGTCTTCTTTACGTCAGTCTTCTTGGCGTCGGTTTTCTTCTTGTCCTTGGGTGCCGGTTTCTTGTCAGTCTTCTTCTCCGTCTTCTTGACGTCCGGCTTTGGCTTGTCCGTCGGTTTGTCTTTCTTGGGATTGAGTTCGGCCGTGAGGTAGTCGACCGCCTTCTGGAGTTGAGAATCCTTGAACTCGCTCTTCGGCGGGCCGTCCTTGCTAATCACGTCGCGATTTCGGCGATATTCGAGATAGTCGCGCATTTCCTTCGGTGAAAAGCGAACTTCAAAATCCTTGTTCGGCGAAACACCCCACTCGTCGGTCTCTTTCGCATCCTTCTTCCGGTGGATGTTCTTGCCGCTGGGTCGGTGATACGACGCCGTGGTCAGCTTGAGCGCGCTGTCGCCGCCCTCCAATTGAATCACGTTCTGTACGCTACCCTTACCCCAAGTCCGCTCGCCAATGATCACGGCGCGCTCGTGGTCCTGCAGGCAGGCACTGACGATTTCACTGGCGGAAGCGCTGTATCGATTGACCAGCATCGCAATCGGAAACTTCGAAAACGTACCGGGCTTGTCGGCTCGAAAAATGCGTTCGGGAACGCTACGTCCCTTGGTGCTGACGATGACACCCTTTTCGATGAACAAGTTGGACACCTCGCGAGCCTGCGACAACAAGCCGCCGGGATTGAACCGCAAATCAAGAATCAGCCCCTTCAATCCACGGGCTTGAAGCGACTCCAGCGCCTCATGCAACTCCTCGGCAGTCCGTCGCCCGAACGAACTCATCCGGATGTAGCCGATCTTTTTCTTGTCATCGAGCATGAATTCCCAACTGTCTCCCTTGCCGAACGTATCGCCGAGCACCGTGGCCACTTGAATGATGGCTCGCTCGACTTTGATCGTGACGGTTTCGTTCGAGCCGACGTGGCGAACTCCGATGCTCACTTCCTGTCCGGGAGGACCTTTCAGCAATTTGACGGCATCACCGATCGCAAATCCGGCTGTGTCCTTGCCCTCGATTTCCATGATTGTATCGCCGGCCAAGACTCCGGCCTTGTACGCGGGCGTGCCGGGCAGCGGAGTCGTCACGGTGAGCCGACGCGTTTCCGGGCTGATGCTGACTTGGATGCCGATTCCGCCGAACTCCTGGTCGACGTCTTGCGTGAAGCGGGCGACTTCTTCGGGCGGGATGTAAGACGAGTACTGGTCCAATTCCTGAAGCATGCCGCGAATGGCAGCTTCAATCAGCACTCGGCGATCCACATCGCTGACGTAGTTCTTGTCGATGTTGTCGAACGTGTCGACGAACACGCGCATCAATTCGTAGTACTGGTCATCCTTGTCATCCGCCGCGACGGGAACCGCGATGACGGTCAAGACAAGCAGACTGGACAGACAAAAAAGGCGATGCAGCATCACGCGATCTCCCAAGGAAACAGCCGCTGCGCTCCACAACCGGAATATCAGTCGTGTTAACGTGGACGGATTGGTGCGGAGTCTATGGCTTTCCGCAAGGTGCCTCAAGATTCGGAGAGAGGAGCGAAGTGGCAACGAAAGACTCGCCGTCATTGTACGCGTTTGTCGTTGGTCACGTTTGTCGTCACAAAACTTGCCATGAATCGGCCGTTCAAGCGATCGCCAACCGAGTCGCCGTCGACGTTGCTTCCACCATCAACAACTCTCGCATTTCCGCAGCGAAAAAGAACGATCCCGCCGCGCAAATCAGGATGTCGGGTGACGCGCGTTTAACGGCGTATTCCCAGGCAGCGGCCGAGTTCGACGCAGCGGGGAATCGACGATCGGTCAGTTGGCCGGCGAGTCGTTCCAACTCCTCAAGTTGTAACGCACGTGGGTTGTTCGAATAGCACGTCAACACGATTTCGTCGAAGCCGCTGATGGCAATTTGCAACATCGCCGCGACGTCTTTGTCAGCGGTCGTGCCGAACAGCAGGACTCGCCGCTTGCCCGGAAAGCAGGCAGCCAATGTTTCCGTCAGTGCTCGCATCGACGCTTCGTTGTGGGCTGCGTCCAACACCACCAGCGGTTCACGACGTACGATCTCGATCCGAAGCGGCCAACGCACTGACCGCAATGCGGCCCGAGGTGCTGTCGGCGGAATCTGAAATCGCGAGCCGTCCGTCGAATTCAACGTGTCGACCACGCCCAACGCCAGTGCCGCGTTGATGGCCTGATGTCGACCGACGAGCCCAATTTCGAGTTCATCCCAGCGATTCAACGGTGTCTCGACATTTACGCAGCCGTGGATTCGTCGAGCATCCGCGTCGTCAAACCCCGCCGAATCAATTCCGGCGAACAACCGGTAGTCGCAGTGAATCTCGCGGTCCAACTCCCACAGTCGGGCGGCATTGTCCCGTGCCACGGCTCGGATCACCGTCCTCGCTTCGTCGGCCACGACTCCGGAGACGATCGGGACACTCGGCTTGATGATGCCCGCCTTTTCCGCAGCGATCTTCGCGAGCGTGTCTCCCAGGATCGCCATGTGGTCGAAACTGATGTTCGTGATCACGGACACGATCGGGCGGCAAACATTCGTGGAATCCAGGCGACCACCGAGCCCGACTTCGAGCACCACGATGTCGACTTGAGCCGCCAGGAAATGCAACCAGCCGATGGCCGTAATGATTTCGAAAAACGTCGGTCGCATCACGGGGTTTTCGCGACTCATAGCCGCGACATGCGGTTCGACGGTCTGCACAAGTTTCACGACGGTTTCAGCATTTGCCGTTTGACCGGCCACGGTGAACCGTTCTTCGAACGTCGAGACATGCGGCGACGTAAACAGCCCCACGCGATATCCGGCCGCTTCGAGGATTGCCGCCAACATCGCGCTGGTCGACCCCTTGCCCTTGGTGCCCGCCACGTGAATCGCCGGAATGCGGGCTTGCGGGTTGTCCAGGCGTTCCAGTAGAGCCTGCATTCGATCCAGCTTGAAGACTCGTTTTGACAGCCCACGCGACTGCGTGCGTTCAAAGTTGATGCGACCGTAGAGAAACGCCACGGCGTCTTCGTACGTCAACTGCGAATCCATCGGCGAGTGGGGCGTCCAAGTTTCCATCAAGACGCTACTTGGCTCGCTTGAATTCTTTGATCGACAGATTGCGAAACTCGATTTTCAGCGGCGGCCCGCTGTGGACTTGCAGGGCAATGATCCCGCTGCGAGCGATGTCCTTGTCTTGTTCCACGTAGTTCACCGTCCGCAGTCCGTTCAATTCCATCTGAATCGAATTCCCAATCGCTCGAATCACATAGGTATTCCAACCGCTCTTCTTGAGCACCTTGTCGAGGGACTCCGGAGCTTGCGCGAGCACTTTGCGGCGGCGATGTTCGTCGTAGAGGCAGCCCCAATACTTCTGGCCGATATCCGCCTGATAGCCGACTACCGCCGTGTCGTTCGGAACACGGGCCGAACGAAATTGAATCCCCGAGTTTCCTTCGCCGTCTTTGAGTCGAAATTCCAGGCGTAGTTCAAAATCCTCGTACGATCGTTTGGTTGCCAGAAAATCGTTGTGTTTGATGCCGACCGAATCGCCGACAATCACACCGTCCTTGGCCTTCCACAGCTCGAAGTTGCCTTCCCAACCCGAGAGATCCGTGCCGTTGAACAGCGGGACGAAACCGTCCAATTTCGGATCGGCCCAGCATTCGCCCGGCAAATGGACGACGGCACACAGCAACGTGATTGGCAAAAGTCGCGCGATCACAGCGTCAACTCCTTGGCGAACGATGTCAGGTCGTGAATCACGGATTATGTCACACGCGCGAATCTTGAACCACCATCGGTCGATGCTTGGGAGAGCCGTGGGATATTGAAAACTCGGTATTGACCGCCGAATGGTGATGAGCGTCAGAAAGGGGGCCAGCGTGAGCGAGTAAAAGGGGGCCACCTGGGTGCTTAAAAATCGCCCGGAGGGTTGTCGGGCGGTTATTCGGGACGCTCCTAACTGTCGCGGCGAGTGGCCGGGGGTTCGGGCGTCTGGGAGGAAGACTTGGCTTTCACGTCTGAGGGCTTGGTCTTCGTCAGTTCACTTTTTGTTGGCTGGGACGTCGGATGCAGGCTCTGTCGCAACCGGTAACTTTCGCCGCACATTTCTACCACATGGATGCGGTGAGTCAAACGATCAATTAACGCTCCGGCCAATCTCGCGTCACCGGCGAACGTGTTCGGCCAATCGGCGAACGGCAGATTGGTGGTGACGATCAGGCTGCATTGTTCGTAGCAGCGGCTGAAGAAGCCGAAGAGATGTTCGGCTCCGGTTTTGTCCAGCGGCAGGTAGCCCAGTTCATCGACGACGATCAAATCCAACCGAGCGATGCTGGCCTCCAACCGCAGGATGCGGCGTTCTTCGCGAGCTTCCAGGTATTCGTGGACCAAGCCCGACGCGGTGAAGAAGCGCACGCGGTGTCCTCGGCGGCAGGCTTCGCGAGCCAGGCCGATCGCCACATGCGTTTTGCCGACGCCGGGTGCTCCCAGCAAAATCACGTTGGCTTTTTCGGAGAGGAACTCGCCGCGAGCCAGGTCCAGCACGCGGCGTTTATTGAGCTGCGGCACGGCCGAGAAGTTGAAGTCGGCGAGTTCTTTCGGCGCGGGGAAGTGCGCCGCCTGGATTCGTCGCTCCACCGCTTTCGAGTGCCGAGCCTGCACCTCGCGATCGGTCAGACGTTCCAAGAACGTTTCGTACGAGGCATCGCTCGCCGCACAGTCGCGCGACACCGCCGGATAGTCCCGGAGCATCGTCGGCAACTTGAGCGTCTTGAGTGATTCGTGCAGCAGCAGCGGATTCGCCGGGCTGTTCGCAGTCGTGGGATTCTTCGGGTTCAAGGAGTTCTTGGGAGTCGTCATGCGGCATCTTCCTTTCGAGTGATGGGAACAGGATCGGGAACAGGGACGAGATCAACCTTGATTCCAGAACAACACAGCGTGTCTGGAGAACAACACCGCGTGTCGATGAACGACGCACAGGTTTCGGCGAGCGGGGCGGCGTCAGCCCCCCGGTGATCAACGAGCGATTCATCAATGAGCGATTCATCAATGAGCGATTCGTGTCCGGGGGCTGACGTCCTCCGGCTCGCCGGGGAGTCGGCAGCGCGATCAGCATCGGTATCGCGATCGGTATCGCGATCGGCATCGCGATCGGCATCGCGATCGCGTTGCGTCTCGAACAGCGCGTCGTAGTCGGTCGCGAGCCGGATGCCGCTGCCGACGTTCGCCAGTTCCGGACGATCGCTCAGGTCCAGTCGCGACGACGGCAGATTCAACGGCGCATTGCGCAGAGTGTTCTCGATGGCGTCCGCATTGAACGCTCGCAAGGCGACGCACTTGGACACGGCGGCGAACACATCCGCTTCCGGATGGTCCGTCAGCAGCAACAACACCCGCAGAAATTGCTTCGTACCGTCGGCCGCGTAGCGATACTCCAACTCGCGTCGCAACAGCGCGAAGTCGGGACCGAATGGCTCTCCCTGAAACGGGCGACCGTTGTGCAACAGCCCCGGCTTGCGTGCCAGCAGCGGCAGATAGTGACGCGGCTCCAACACGTACTGATCGGTTACTGTCTTCGCAGCCGCAGTCTTCGCAGCCGCAGTGCCGCGCCGGTGAGTCGCCACGCATTCGTGTTCGCAAAAGATCTCGACGCGATCCAAATAGCCCCGCACCACGCACGGCTGATGCGCATGCTCCACCGGGACCGAGTACGAACAATTCGCAAACCGCGCCGTCGAGAACTTGTCGATCCGCGTCGCCTCTTCGTCGCACGCCGCGTACGCCTGAGTCGGCAATGGCCGGAGTTGAGCTTGCTCTTCCGCGAACAACTCCCGTGAGGTCCGCTCGACACCGTCACGCGGATCACGAGTCGTCTGATCCAACTCACGCTGACAATCACGCTCCAACTGCCGATTGAGCTCCTCCAGCGACGAGACTTCCGGCAACGGCGTCAAGAACGTCCGCTGCACACGCTTCACCAAATTCTCGACGTGACCTTTTTCATGCCCGCTGGACACGTTGCAGAACCGCGTGTCGAACAAGTACCAGCTCCGCAGTTCGACGAACTTTTGGTTGAGGTCTCGCTCGCGACCACGACCGACGCGAATCACCGCGGTCTTCAGATTGTCATACGCCAGCCGCTTCGGAACTCCGCCGAAGAACGACAGCGCCCGCACATGACCATCCAGAAACGAGACTTGATCCTGCCGCTCATACGCCCGCACAAACGTCGCCCGACTGAACGCCAGACGCACGCAAAAGAATTGCAGAGTCCGCTCCTGCCCGTTGACGAGCACGCGGGCCTCGCCCCAATCCACCTGAGCCTCTTCTCCCGCCGCAAACACCAACGGCACATACACGTCGCTGGTGTGTAATCCCTGCTGACGCTTCCACGACGCCACAAACCGCTGAATCGGAGAGTAACTCCCGGCAAATTGATGCTCATCCCGCAGCCGCTCAAACACGCGCTGCGCCGTATGACGCTGCTTCCGCGGACGCTCTCGATCCGCCTCCAGCCAAGCCTCAATCATCGCCCGCACCGGTTCCAACACCGGCTGAGTTCGCGGCTGACGCCGCCGATAACCCAACGGCAACGGATGCTCCACCGCCTTCTTCACCGTCTTCCGCGAATGACCCAATTCCCGAGCCACCTCGCGTTGACTGATCCCGTCAACCAAGACCTTCCGACGAATCACTTCGTACTGCGCCACCGTCAACATCCTTCGATCCCCCCAAGAGTCTGGTGCTCATCACCACATCTCTCGGTTCCGATCGCTGCTCAACGGTGGCTCCCTTTTCAACGCTCATTCGCCCCTCACGCTGGCCCCCTTTCTGACGCTCATCACCAGCTGCAAGCGAGCTTAAGCTTCATCAACCGACACG
>JAQBZS010000128.1 GCA_027622115.1 Planctomycetota bacterium
CACTTTCGACCATGCGGTGATCATGCCGATGACGGCGATCGTCGCAATAAAGACGAATTCCATCGTGATAAGAGCACCGCCCTCATCGTTCCAAAGTTGTCGCAACATTCGATTACCCTTTGTGGTGAGATTGTTCGTAAGAACTTGTGATCGTTAAGAAACTCGGCAACAACTGGTATTAGTTGTTTTCGTGTCCGCTGGTGCCGGTCGTTCCGCAAGCGATATCGCAATAAGTATCGCAATCGCAGGCATCGTCCTTGTCGTCGAAGCCGGAGCCCAAGACGAAGGCCAATTCTTTGTTGGTTTCAGCGTGACGGGTGCCGGTGAAGGCATAGTCTTGCTTCAGGTTACCAACGGCCGTGGAAAGGTCGATCATTTCGCTCGTCAGAGCTTGTGACACTTTCGACCATGCGGTGATCATGCCGATGACGGCGATCGTCGCAATAAAGACGAATTCCATCGTGATGAGAGCACCGCCCTCATCGTTCCAAAGTTGTCGCAACATTCGATTACCCTTTGTGGTGAGAAACAGAAGAACTAATGATTTGCATCCACGCGGATGCGAGGCCGCAATGAATCGTCGCCATCGCAAGCGCGGGATCAGCCAGCAGAAAAGAACTGGAGCCCGGCCGTCGCGAAGAGACGCAGTTGGGAAAACGAGGCCGGGATGCGAACATCCCGGCCATCAACTAATACTGTGATTAGTTGTTTTCGTGTCCGCTGGTGCCGGTCGTTCCGCAAGCGATATCGCAATAAGTATCGCAATCGCAGGCATCATCTTTGTCGTCGAAGCCGGAGCCCAACACAAAGGCCAGTTCTTTGTTGGTTTCAGCGTGACGGGTGCCGGTGAAGGCATAGTCTTGCTTCAGGTTACCAACGGCGGTGGAGAGGTCGATCATTTCGCTGGTCAGTGCTTGTGACACTTTCGACCATGCGGTGATCATGCCGATGACGGCGATCGTCGCGATGAAAACAAATTCCATCGTAATGAGAGCACCGCCCTCATCGTTCCAAAGTTGTCGCAACATTTTGAGTACCTTTCGTGTGTGTAGAGAGACCTAACCGTAGTGAGAATTGTTTTCCGGCGACGTCAGTCGGTCCGGAGCGTGACACTCGCTGGCCGGCGATTGCCACAAACCCTGCAGGATCAATATCCACACGTGTTCGTCGAACACGATATGGTCGAGAGAAAGACCGCCGCCGGTGAAGACGGCGGTCAAAGGGACTCAAAAGGCTCACTGGAGGCCCAGTCAGGCACCTCCCAGGATGGTCTCTCAGGTCATCCGACTCGAACCGTTGAGTGATTCCCAAACAAGCTGAATGGTGGTGAACGAGCAACATCGTGATGACTCGCCGCAGCGAGTCGTGCCATGCCGCACATCCGTTAGTCGGAGTTGCAGGAGCCGCGCCAATTCGGCGTTGCGAGTTCACATCGTGGCGTTTTCTTTTGGCAACACGCACGGAGAATCGACGGAAGTCAAGCAGGACTCCCGGCTTAAGGCACATGCGAAGTCAATCCGTCGTAGCGATTGAATCGCGGCGTTGCATTTTAGCGACAGTCAGCGCGCCGAAATGATTAGCAAAGTGTTAATTGCAGCGCCAACATTGCTGAATAGCAACACGTCGGCGACTTGCTCACAATTGATTTGTCCCGCACTGCTGACACAACTTGGATAATCGGAACAATCATCATGCACTTCCCATGCCACACTCGTACCGACCCCACTATTACCGCATTCGCTTGAAACGAGAGTCAGGCGGGTCATACCGGCCCATGTGCTTTATTCGCCGGATCGCCGTGCGAACCGGCTCTCCTCGGCTGATCGGTCGAAAGGAACTGGTGCTTCTCTATTGAATGGCCGGTGGGAACCGGTCATTCCGTTGTTCGCCGAGTTTGACAACGAAATAACAATGCGTTGACAAATCGTTGCGATGGAGAAACATTCGGCGATTTACGCAGCGGTACGCAATCGCGGATTGGACGCGCAACCAAAGAACACGGCAATCGCCAAAAATCATCGGAGGAAAGCCGCCTTTTTTTGCAGGAATTTCCGGGCAGTTGTCTTCAGGTTTGTCCGAGCGCCTTCCAGTTGACGGATCTTCTGTCGGGCGAAGGCGGTGACGGATTGAGACGCCTACGCCCGCTGTCTTCCGTGCGACAGGCATTGGCCAGCGGACTCCAGCACCCGCTCTATTTGGCTCGAAGCGTGACCGTCTTGCCGTCAAGGTCGAACGCGACGCCGATGGGATCGAGTACAGCCTTTAAGAATTCTGCCGGCGAGGCCTTCACGACATTGATATCGACCTTGGCCGCGAGATTGACTCCGGCGGATTCAAGGGCGTTCTTGTCATAGACGAATTTGAATCCGCCTTTCTTTTCCAGATTCTGCAGCACGGCAATGACCGGCACTTGTTCTTGGCTCAACGTGAATTCGATCCTCGGCGGCTTGGTCAGGCGACGACGGGGCTTTGTGCCGGATGCGGTTGCTGGTTGAACGAGATCCAAAATCTCGGCGTGTTGTTCCGCCGAGCCCACAACCACGACCTGTGTTCCCCGCGGTGCCGCCTGGACATTGAACCGAGTTTTCCATTCCGCGGCAGCTTGGCCGGGTGATTGTCCACGCGGTGTATACAGCCTTTCGATCGTAATT
This sequence comes from Planctomycetota bacterium, assembly GCA_027622115.1. GTDB lineage: Bacteria > Planctomycetota > Planctomycetia > Planctomycetales > Planctomycetaceae > JAQBZS01. The sequence continues at coordinate 2,652 of JAQBZS010000128.1, forward strand.
CGAGCCGGTGCCGACACGATCGAGATGCCGGTCGGGCTCCACAGAAACGTCTTGTCGAATTGAATCAGCACGATCGACAGCGATTCGACGGCGCTCATCATCGGCAAGGTTCCGCCGCGCCATAAGTCGTGCGGAATCTGATCGACCCCGGTGACACGCAAACCGAACTGATTCGCAATTCGTTGAGTCAAATCGGCCGGCTGGTCTAGGTCGTTCCAATGCACGGTTTTTTGCTTCGACAATTCGAACTTTCGCTTGTCGAGCGCCGCACTGGTTGGCTGGGTTGATTCGCCAAAGATTTCGTCATTCCGAACTTCGATCAGAGTCGCGAGTTTGTTCACTCCCTCGACCGGTCCCATATAGATGCAGTTGCCGATCACGCTCGATGCTGCGTTGACACGTTTTGCGATGAGATCAATCGACTCGCGAAGCGTCTGGCCACTCAGCCGAATCGAAGGTTGCTGGTCCGGATCGATCCGACGGTCCAGGATGATGGAAACCTGCTTGGTGCGAGCGACGTCCCTCAAGATGGTTCGCAGTGAAACTCGTTCCCAGGCAGCATTCAGGATTCGCGTCTCCAGAGCGGCGTCGAATTCTTGTTCGACAACGAGTTTCGGGATCGGGCGATCCAGTTCCACCGAAACTCCGGGATCCGCCACGCACATCGAGCATATGCTGAAAACGATCGCCTGCATGATGCACCTCGACATTTGGAGGGTTCGTTTAAGTCAAGGTGCAAATTACCTGCGACAGCTTTCAGGTGCGACGGTGGCGCAGCAGCGTGTTCAAAAGCTGACGATGGTCCGAATCGTCGAGGCAAGCGCATCGGGAGCGGCTGAATGACCTCCCGGCGTCTTGATGTACTGCAAATCGAACACCAATCGCATCCAGCCCGTGAGCTGACACTGGTAAAACAGCTCCGTCGACGTTTCGTGAGGTGCCGTGAATCCAGCTCCCGGCGATCCGCTCAGCCGCACCCACGAAACACCGAACCCCAACACATCCACATCTCGCGTCGGAATTGCGACGGTCCATGCGAGCCCCGCGCCGACATGGTGCTCGAACGCACTGACGTTCGGATCCGCCAGTCCATATTGAAGGAATACTCCGACGCCTTGCCAGTCTTCGGTCGGATCGGATTCTCGAAACACCTGCTGATCGAGCGTCAAGAAGAGTCCCGAGGCTCCGGTCACCGTGTCTCCGTCGAATTGCTGAAACCGGCCAGTGTGATACCAACCACCAATGATGCCGCGTCCATCCAACTCGTTCAAATCGAGTTGCCACCGCTGTTCCAATTGTGCGATGTGGAATTCCCCGCCGGTGCGATCGAAAAATGTCTTCGGACCGCGGCTCCCTGTCGGAACTCCGGCAGCGAGCGCTCCGTCGAAAAGCCCGTAACCAAGCACGAGCGATTCCGTGACTTGCCAAAACAGTTCGATGCCGGTCGCCGGATCAGGGTAGGTCGGCATCGGAAATATGGTCGGGCTGTATCCCATCGAGGACTGCACGAACAACTGAGCGAACTCGGGAAACGCGAACTCTTCGTTGGCGTCCATCTTGCCCAACTTGATTCGCAGTTGGTCGTCGAAGAATCGTTGCTCAAACCACATCGCGGCCAATTGAGTGCGACCGTCGGCGTCAATGTTGGAATAGGTTTGGATGTCTCCGATCAATTCCGAGCCGTTCGGGCCGTTCTGATTTTGGAAGGCGGCAAAGAACACACCACCATTCCCCCCGCCGAGTCGTTCGGTCTCCAGCGTCAAGTTGGCGTCGAACAGTTGCCGATACACGGAGTCGCCCCGGTTCAGGCCACCACTCAAGACTCGCGACCAATCCGACGCATTCTCAGACTCAAAAATCATGCCGCCTTCGTCCAGCCGATCCCGCAAGCCGAACCATCCATTGGAGAGATGCTGTTGTTCCTAAAACGAAAGAGTTTCGTGTGCATTGGATACGTCGAGACTTTCCGCGCCTGGGATCGAGGGCCGCAGGTTTTCGTGTGCGTGGCGACCGTCCGCCGAAGGCTCAAGATCTTGGACCGCATCGAAAACGCGATTAATGACTTGGGCGTGAGTTGGCGCAGCGAGGAACACGAACATGAACGCTGTGACCAAGATGCGGAGAACCGAAGTCGTCATGTGTGCCTGATTACGCGAGATAAATCTGCCACCGGCTGGAAGTATCGGTGGCTTGATGCTGCTGGGCTGGGAGTGTGATTCCCAATCCGTTGGCGTATCGGCCCACACGAAACGAGCGAGTTAAGCGGATTAGTTTTTCCCGTCAATAGACTTTCGGAACTAACAAGGCTTGAATGCATCGGACCGGTCAAAACCGCCGGTTGGCATGGCCACGCCGATCGATTCGCCGCAGATCACCACGCGATGTGGTTTCACATGATGCTGTTCCGCCACGAAGCGTTGCAGAGCCAACGCGTCCGCAATCAGATCGGTTTCCGTCGGCGAGCCTTCGTTTTCGAACAAAATCTCGCCGGCACCTTCGAGACCACTTCTTGTGGACCACAACGAGGCTTTGCCCAAAAAACGGGGACTGGCTCCAGCATGTTGTTCATGTCGCTTTTCAAACCGCAACATGTTGGTGCCTGTCCCCCTTTTTGGGCAAAGCCCCACAACGACCGACCGTCCACCGCACCTCAACCCCCGGAAATTCGACAGATTCGGCCAAACCGTCGAACCAAAACGGTCGGTCTTCGCAATTGGCAACCGGTATCGAGCAATTCGCCGAATCGCGTTGAATGTAAAATCTGCTTGAAGTTCGCAAGACTGTTTGTAAAATCCGCCCCTTCATTCCGCCACTGATTCTCAGTTCATTTTTCTATTTCTTGAGACGCTGGTCCGAGTGACCAATCGAGGATCGCACGGTATCAGTTTGTTTCGATAAAGCGGCACCCATGCACACCTTGTCGCCGACAATCAGGATCGCGGATGACCATCAGCACAGCCAATCCGACCAAGCCCAAAATCGTCGAAGCGAATATCGAATTGCAATTGCCGGCTGATCAACTCGCGTTCCTTTATCGCTCGATGTTGACGGCCCGCGTGATCGACCGCATCGAAGAAGAAGTCACGCGACGCGGCGAAGCCTTCTTTCACGTGTCCGGGGCCGGGCACGAAGCGTCTGCCGTATTGGCCCTCCACCTCACCGACGACGATTGGCTGCACTGCCATTACCGCGACAAAGCCCTGATGGTGGCTCGCGGCATCACGCCCCGTGCGTTTTTCGACGGACTCTATTGCAAGGACGCATCGCATTCGCGCGGCCGGCAGATGTCGGCTCATATGTGCGACGCCGAGTTGCACATTGCCAGTATTACCGGGCCCGTGGGCAACGCGGCATTGCACGCCGTCGGCATGGCGATGGCCGTTAAATCGCAGGCGTCGCGACCGATCGTGCTGTGTTCGTGCGGCGACGGCACAACGCAAGAAGGCGAGTTCCTGGAAGCGTGTGCCGAGGCGGCTCGCGGCGAAGCGCCCGTGTTGTTTTTTATCGAAGACAACGGGTGGGCGATCTCGACGCCGACCGGCGGGAAGACGTTTTACGCGTTGCACGGCGAACAACCGGACGAGTTCCACGGCATTCCGATTCATCGAGTCGACGGTCACGATGCGATCAGCGCGTGGAGCGAGCTTGGACGAATCGTCGCGCGCATCCGGCGGAATCGGCGGCCGGAAATCGTCGTGTTTCAGGTCGAGCGGCTTTCCAATCACACCAACGCGGACGATCAATCGATCTACCGCGAAGAAGCCGACATTCGCTCGTCAGTGGAAACCGGGGACCCGATTCAACGGCTGGAACAGCGGCTGTTGCAAGAAGGCTGGACGGCCCGCGAATTGGAGGCGATGCAAGCCGAAATCGCCCAACAAGTCGTGGAAGCCGACGAGCAATCGGCGTTTGGGCCTGATCCCGAACCCACGTCAACCGCCAAAGCCGACGTCGCTCACATCGCCAGGCCGCCGCAGGGCGAATCGGAGCGAGCCGGCAACCCCGCCCTCACCATGAAAGACGCGCTCCGCGAAGTGCTCCGCCATCGATTGGCCAATGACTCGCGAGTGACGTTGTGGGGCGAGGACATCGAAGATCCGAAAGGTGACGTTTTCGGCCTCACGAAGGGCCTGAGCACCGAGTTTCCCGGGCGAGTCGGCAATTCGCCGTTGACGGAATCGACGATCGTCGGCGTGTCGATTGGCCGAGCGATCGCGGGCGAACGACCGGTCGCAATGTTGCAATTCGCCGACTTTCTGCCGATCGCCTACAACCAAATCATCAGCGAACTCGGCAGCATGCACTGGCGAACCGATGGCGCGTTGACGGCTCCGGTCATCATCTTGGTGCCGTGCGGCGGCTATCGACCGGGTCTTGGTCCGTTCCACGCCAGTTCGTTTGAATCGGTGATGGCTCACACGCCCGGCATTGACGTGTTCATGCCGAGTACCGCTGCCGACGCGGCCGGGTTGCTGAACGCGGCGTTTCAGTCCGAGCGACCGACCGTGTTCTTCTATCCGAAAAGTTGCCTCAACGATCCGAAACAAACGACGACGGCGGACGTGACCCGGCATGTGGCGGCCATCGGTTCGTCTCGCAAAGTGCAGGCCGGCCGCGACATCACAATGGTGGCGTGGGGCAACACCGTGCGACTGTGCGAACGGGCCGCGGAGTCGCTGGCTCGCGCGGGCGTCGAAACCGAGATCTATGACCTGTGCAGTTTGTCGCCGTGGGACGAACGAGCCGTCTTGGCATCCGTGGAAAAGACGGGCCGATTGATCGTCGTGCATGAAGACAATCACACCTGCGGCCTTGGCGCGGAAGTGCTCGCGACGATTGCCGAAAAGAGTCGCGTGCCGATCAAGATGCGGCGAGTCACGCGACCGGACACGTATGTGCCGTGCAATTTCGCCAACCAGATCGAGGTGTTGCCATCGTTTCGACGCATCCTGGAAACAGCCGCCGAAATGCTGGAATTCGACGTGACGTGGGAAAAGAACCCACCTCTCGAAAGCGGAGTTTGCTTTATCGAAGCGATCGGCTCCGGGCCTTCGGATGAATCGGTGGACATCGTTGAGTTACATGTTCAAAAAGGGCAATCGATCGCGCGGGGCGACCTCGTAGCATCCTTGGAAGCCACGAAGAGCGTGTTTGATCTCACGTCGCCGGCATCGGGTGTCGTCGAAGAAGTGCTCGTCGGCGAAGGCGACACGATTGCAGTCGGTGCCCCAATTCTGAAACTTCGCAGCGAACAATCGTCGCAACGTCCCAAGCCGTTGACCCAAGAAGACCCCGGCCGACCGACGTTGACTCGACGAGCCAGTTCGGAAGGTTCCGCCTTGGATTCCCAACGTCTCACGACTGCTGCCGGCGCGACACGTTCGCGTCGGGCGTGTGTCGTCGGCCTGTCGCGAGTTTCCGCCGTAACCGGCAGTCGCATCGTTCCGAATCACGAACTGCTGGCGGGGCTAAACGGCAAAACGGCCGAGGATGCCGTGCGAGTTACCGGCATTCAATCACGATGTTGGGCAGCTCCCAACGAAGATGCGGTCAGTCTCGCGGCACAGGCTGTCAAGCAAACACTCCAGCGAGAAAACCTGCTCGTCGAAGACCTCAGCCTCCTGATTTGCACCACAACGACCCCCGTCGCGGTCACGCCGTCGATGGCGTATCGCATCCTACGCAGCGTGAATCGAGACGCCGACGTGATGTTGCCGGCTTACGACATCAACGCCGCCTGTTCGGGTTACTTATATGCTTTGCGGTCGGCTTATGACTTCCTGCAAAGCAAGCCGGACGGTCGCGTGTTGGTTGTCACCACCGAAGTCTTGTCACGCATGGTGAATGTGGAAGACCCCGGAACCGCTCTCGTGTTCGGCGACGCGGCTTCGGCAACCGTGTTGTATGGTGAAGCACATTCCGAGCGCGCGGCGGCCCGAGTGTTTTGCCCAGAGTTGTCCGGGAAAAGCGATGTTGATGATGCGCTGTGCGTGCCGACTGCCGGCAACGGCTTTCTGAAAATGGACGGTCAGAAAGTGTTTCGCGAAGCGGTGCGAGCGATGATCACCAGTTTGCATCGAGCGTGCCAAGAGCAGCATTTGCAGGTTGACGATCTGGACTTAATCGTGCCGCATCAGGCAAACCAACGCATCATTGACGCGATTCGAAGCCGCAGCAACGTGCCGGTCTACAGCAATATCAAAAACTTTGGAAACACATCGTCCAGCAGCATCCCGCTTTGCTTAAGCGAAATCCTGCCAAGCATCGAAGCCGGCAAGCGGATCGGCCTGTGCGCGTTTGGTGGAGGTTTCACGTTCGGCGCGGGGATTCTGGAGGTACAATGACAGCTCGTACTTCTAGTTCGCGATTTGTTGTTTTCTTGCGCGCATTTTTGAGTAGTGGATTTCGCCAGAAATCCCAGTTCGGAATTCTGGCGAATCCCACTACGACGATGGATGCCGTGCTGTGAAACAAATACATAGAAAAGGCGGGCGCCAAATCAAAGTTCGATGACACGGGCGGTCAAAGTGACATGACAGCAAGAATCGTGAAAAATCGGGTTGAGGGAACCCGAATTACCGTGTGGGACATTACCCACTACCTGGAAGGCAACTTCAGTCACGAGGAAATCCTCGAATGCCTGCCGATCACACTTGAACAACTCGGTGCGGCGGTCGATTACATAGACGAAAACCGAGAAGAAGTAATGCGGGTGCACGCGGAAATCGAACGGAGGATCGCCAAGGGCAATCCACCCGAGGTGGAAGCCAAGCGAGCCGAGACTCGTCAGAAAATGCAGTTGTGGTTACAAGCCCGCGGCGCTGGTCGCCTTTACATACCCTAAACTCGATTCACATTTCAAATCATGCAAGCTTACTCTCCGACTCCGAATAATGTTCGTACGATGTCCGCACTGTTGGCATACCGCGCCGATCAAAACGCGGATGTCACCGGTTACACATTTCTAGACGATGGCGAAACGGTCTCCGGCACGTTGACGTTCGCGGAACTCGATCAGCAAGCCCAACAGATCGCGGCCGGACTGCGACACCGTTTGCAAAAGAACGAACGCGTGTTGTTGCTGTTCCCGCCGGGATTGGAATTCGTCCGAGCGTTTTGGGCGTGCTTGTACGCGGGCGTGGTGGCCGTGCCGCTGTACCCGCCGCGTCACAATCGCGTCGATTCACGCATCATCGACGTGACCAAGGACGCCGCCGCCGCGATCGCACTCACCACGGCGGAAATCGCGGCGGAAGATCACCGTGCGACTTTGGGCCATGTGCCGTTGTGCTCGCTGGATGAACTGATCAAGAGCGGCGAAACATTCCGCGAAGCGTCCGTCGGCGGCGATTCGTTGGCGTTCCTGCAATACACATCCGGTTCGACGTCGACACCGAAAGGCGTGATGGTCAGCCACGCCAACTTACTGGAGAACTTGGCCAACATGCATGAAGGCTGGTATCACGATTCAGAAAGTGTCATCGTGACTTGGCTGCCGACATTCCATGACATGGGCTTAATTTACGGCGTACTGCAACCCGCCTTCAACGGTCTCCGCTGCGTGGCCATGCCGCCCGCGACATTCTTTCGGCAGCCGTTGCGCTGGCTGCAAGCCTTCACAAAGTATCGCGGCACACACGCAACCGCGCCAAATTTCGCCTACGAACATTGCGCCGTCAGTATCTCACCGGAAGACCGCGAAGGCTTGGACCTCAGCAGTTGGGTCGCGGCGGTGAACGGGTCGGAGCCGGTCCGCGAATCGACGCAACGAAAGTTTTACGAAGCGTTCGGTCCTTACGGCTTTCGCTACGACTCGTTTTGTCCCGGCTTCGGATTGGCCGAAGCGACGCTCAAAGCAACGGCCACGCATGTGGGCGAACCGGTTGCATCGTGCGTCGTGGACATTGCCGGGTTGGCCGAAAACCGTGTGGTGGAACGCGAGCCCACGACCCACGATTCACGCCCGGAATGGGCCAGTCCCACACAAACGCTGATTGGCTGCGGCCCGCCGTCCGGCACGAATCGCGTGCTGATCGTCGATCCCGAAACTCGCATCCTCTGCTCGCCCGATGGCGTGGGCGAAATCTGGATGTCCGGTCCGACGATCGCGCAAGGCTATTGGAACCGACCCCAGGAATCGCAAGAGACTTTCGGAGCGACTTTGGCGGACACGGGCGAAGGCCCATTCATGCGAACCGGCGATCTGGGCTTCTGGCGAAACGGTCATCTTTTCGTCACCGGACGCATCAAGGACGTAATCATCCAAAACGGCGTAAACGTCTATCCGCAAGACATTGAACACACGGTCGAACGATCACACGTCGCCATTCGACCATCGACCGGAGCCGCGTTCAGTGTCGAAGTGGGCGACCAGGAACGCGTGGTGCTCGTTCAAGAAGTGGAACGTTCCCACGTTCGCACGATGAATGTGGACGAAGTGATCGGCGCGATTCGCCGCTCGGTCTTTGCCGAGCACGACATCAGTTTGTACGCCGTCGCTTTAGTGCGTCCGGCCAGCATCCTGAAAACTTCCAGCGGCAAGATTCAACGCCGCGCGTGCAAACAAGCGTTCGTCAACGGCGACCTAAGAATCGTCGCTCAATGGCAGGCCGACTCCGCCGCAGCCGAAAACTTGGAGCTTGTCGAAGAACTCGCCGGCCTGAATGCCACGGATCGGCTCGCGCGAATGATCGCCTATTTGCGTCAACTGTTGTCCGGGCACCTCAACTGCCGACCGGAAGAAATTGGACTCCGCGACCGACTGGTGGAACTCGGCATCGAATCTACGTCCGCCGTGGAAATCAGCATCCAACTGCACGAAGACCTCGGCCCGGCAGTGACGTCCACGGTCATTTTCGATTACCCCACATT
>JAQBZS010000129.1 GCA_027622115.1 Planctomycetota bacterium
TCAACCCACAGGCTGGAATTTCCAGCGGGATGCACATCAATGGAGGCGACGTGTCGGCCGGCTTCAATTGGGGCTTTTCCCAGGGGTCTCGGCGCAGCTTCGTTTCGCAGACACCCGTCATTACGGGCATTCCCGGCCAGCCGATGTTTTTGCGGAGCGGCTTACAAGTGCCGTTCGTGACAGGATTCACGCCTGTTGTCGGTGGAGGCTTCGTCCCGGGTGGATTTGGCGGGTCTGGACTGGGTGGAGCCGGCTTCCAGAATCCGAACGCCGTGATGTCCCTGCGTCAGCGTTGGGAGCAAGCACAGTCGCGGTCCACGCGCGATCGAACCGAAGAATCGAGCGAACTGTCATCGAATTCGGCGGTCCCGCGATCATCTGAACCAAATTCACTTTTGGCCGATCCGACGCCTCCAAGTCGCAGTCAACGCGCACAGGCACGAGACGCGATCCAAGCAACGGCTGACGTCGCGGCACAAGGTCTGATCGAAAAAGCCGAGCAAGCCATCGCCGACGGGAAGCCGGGTTCCGCGAAGATTTACTATCGCATGGCGTCTCGCCGAGCATCCGCCGATTTGCAGGTGGAGATTCAAGACCGCATCCGAGCGCTTGCGGATTAGCCGGCTTTGCCCAAAAAACGGGGACTGGCTCCAGCATGTTGTGCATGTCGCTTTTCAAACCGCAACATGTTGGTGCCTGTCCCCCTTTTTGGGGCAAAGCCGGATTAGCCGCAAAATAAGTGGCGTCAGCTTCAATACGCCAGGCGAGATGAGATGCCGACCGACGCCACCCTGTATCCGCTCGACTACGCCGTGATCGGCGGCTACCTCGCGATTTCGCTGGGACTGGGCTTTGCCTTGCGACGGCAGTCGAATCGCAATGAATTCTTCGCCGCCGGCCGATCGATGGGGCGGATCACCGTCGGGCTGAGCGTGATGGCCACGCTGTTCTCGGCGAACAGCTTCGTCATGTATCCGTCGACGGCGTACGGCAACAGCCTGCGGATTTTCATGGCGATCGTGGCCTTCTACTTGATGAGCCCAGTCGTGGCGTTCGTGTTCATCCCCGTCTACGCGAAACTGAAATGCACGACGGCGTACGAGTACCTCGAACTGCGATTCCATGTTTCCGTGCGTTGTTTGGCGAGCGGACTGTTTGTGCTGCTGAGAATCTCGTGGATGGCAGCCGCGACGTTCGCGGCGTCGGTGGCGATTTCCGGGATCACGGGGCTGAACCAATACGTCGTCACGGTGGGGCTGGGCGGCGTGGCGATCGCCTACACGATGCTCGGCGGATTGCGAGCCGTGATGTGGACCGACGTGCTGCAATTCTTCGTCTTCTTCGGCACGATCCTGTTCGCGGCTGCATTGCTGATCAGCCAATCGGAAGCCGGCGCGAGCGGCATCGTGGACGACTACTTCAGCGGTCGCGAAAACCTGCTATTCAATTTCGAACTCGATCCGACGCTCAAGTTTGGCACGATCGCGATTCTCATCGGCAGCTTCTTCGAGGCGATGTCGGCGTTCGGAGCGGACCAAGTTGCGGTGCAGCGTTACATCGCCGCCAAGAACACACGCACGTCGCAAGTGGGTTTCCTCATCAACTTACTCGGCATACTGCTGGTGATTCCCGGTCTGCTGGTGATCGGGATGGGGCTGTTCAGCTACTTCAAACGCAATCCAGCCGACTTCGCTCCGGTGATCATCCGACAGGTCGTTCCCGCCAACAGCGAAGCAATGTCGAAGCAAGCAACCAACGAACCCGCAGCCCACTCGGTTCGCACGCGCTTCGAACACATGCGAGCGAATGCCGCTCCCGGCGCTGCCGACGCGTCGCTCAAATCGCAAATGCAGGAGTACTACGTCGCGCATCCGGAGCAACTCCACGCGGACGCCGTGAGCTTGAATCTCAACGATCAAGCCATGCCGCAATTCGTGCGGCTGCGATTTCCAGCGGGCGTTGTCGGTCTGTTGGTCGCGGCATTGATGGCGGCGACCATGTCGAGCATCGATTCCGGGATTCACTCGGTCACAACGGCGATCGTGGTCGACTTCCGCGACCGGCTTGCACCACATCTTCGCCCGGCGACAGACGCCGAGGATCTGCGAACGACCCGCTGGATCGTGGTCGTCGTGGGAGCGATTGCGATCACACTGGCGTGCTTCGTCGGCGAATTGGGCGACGTCTTCACCGTGGCGAAGAAGACAGTGAGCGCGTTCGCGGCACCGCTGCTGGCGGTATTCATCCTCGGACTCTTCGTCAAGCGAGCGACATCGGCCGGCGTCTTCATAGGCACATGGCTGGGAGCGGCACTCACGCTGGTGTCGATGAAGCTGCTGCCCGATTGGTTCTCGATGTGGTTCTTCCCAATCGGCTTTTTCCTGTCGGTGGGTCTCTCGCTGGCGATCAGCTTTCTGCCGCTACCGTTCTGGCGAGAATCGGGCGAGCCCATGACTTTCTCGTCCGTGATGCGACAGCCGGATACCGATGATCGCGAGACAAGCGAATCATGAGTGACTCGACGATGTGCGAGCTTTCATCGCTCGATATCACGAGGGACAGGTTGCGGCGACGCCGGCCGATGCGGCAATTGTCGAAAACATCCCGGACTCTTGAGTCGCTGGCAAACGACTGGCGTTTCGCAGCTGGTCAGTCGTCACTCCACCAACGCAGGGGTTCGGGGTCTGACTCGACTCAATTGGGAGATCGAGTTCACGCCGCCATTCATTCTGCTCTTCAGCCTCTCGGCAAGCACTACCCAAGCGACCGTTCAGACTCTCGATCTCGTCGTGGTTGATGTAGAAAACTGCTGCTCATTGTTGTCTCCGATGCATGCGTATTGGAAAACTGAATCCGAGCGAAAATTCGACCCGATTTCACCCGACAATTGGAAGGGATATGAAGCCGATGGGGAGTTGAGTGACGGAAAGCTCTTCTTGACTCGCTTTCACGCCAGCAAAGATGTGAAACTGGTGGAAGTGAAAGCTATGATGAAGGGCAGACGACTTCCATGTCGCGGTCCGGTTTACCGACCCCATGTGGTGTTTTCGTGGGAAGTCTGTCGGTAACTCAAGCTTGCGGCATGACACTCAGGCCCACCGCCTCCGAATCCCTGAAAAGGTCCGAGTTCCGAGTTGAAGTAAGGTATTATCGATGTCCAGAATTGAGCTTCACCAGATCTCATCGACACTGAGATTCATTCAGGGTTATCGATTTCTTGATCGGTGTGGCGAAGCAGTCATCAACCTGGAAGAACGGCTTGATTCAGGCTTGATTCCGGGCGAACTGAAGCCAACTGGCGGAACGATGGTAAATCACGAGTGCGGAATGAGGGCTCGATTCGACTCTGAGTCGGTTTCCATAACGCAACAAGAGTATCTGGATTTCGACCTTTTTCTCGATCAATCGTGCAGAACGTACGAGACACTCTGCCAGACATTTGAAATCGGACGAATGAACACCCCGAGCCTGAACGTAGCGTGCAAAAAGGCTTCCAGGACATTCCAAAGGCTGAGGAATTCGTTGAAAAGCTGGCCCTCGCTCAACCGTCAGAATCCCTGATGCAAGCGATGCAAGGTCAACAGTCCGCTTTCTCCTTTGCTCTCTGCACTGAGGTTGACGGCGACTGGCAAGGTGTTTTGACCAAACAAAGGCGACGGATTGAGGTAAAGACGGTCCTACAGCAAAAGCAACCCAGCTTCGATGAAAGATTGCTAAAAAGAGCCCGACTCCTCCCAGAACGGCAACGCGATGCAATGATTGCGCTGGGAAAGCTTCGAGAGAGACAAGTCAAGATATCCCCTATAGCGGTTCAGTTTGAAATCGAGTTTGCGTTCGAGGTCGAGTTCCCCACTAAGGAATTTGACCTACCACAGTTCTATCAACAGGCGTGGAACTGGAATCAACACGTTACTGACTACATCCAGGGCATCGAGGTGTAACAATGGCACTGTCCACTTTTACTTCCAGTACCACTGGCTTAGGAATGGAGCAACATAGTCACATCGAATCTAACGGTATGCCACACATGCGCTGTCGACGAACGCGAGTGAATGGCAAGTCGTTTGTGAATTGACTGGGATCAAGTTCATGCGAGTCGAGTATCCGAAACTATAAACGAACCTGTCCCGTTTTCATTCCCGATTGTTTCTCGGTTCTCCTTGGGTATAAACGAACCTGTCCCGTTTTCATTCGGTCGGCGGGCGATTGCCTTATCGCATTGGAAGCAATGAGCCATGCCACACATGCGCTGTCGACGAACGCGAGTGAATGGCAAGTCGTTTGTGAAATGAGTGGGATCAAGTTCATGCGAGTCGAGTATCCGAAACTATAAACGAACCTGTCCCGTTTTCATTCCCTAGAAAAGTTCAAGGATCGGCTCGCCAAGTGCCAGCACGCGGGGGCGGTCGAGTGGGTCTTGAATGTGCTGTTTGGGATCGATGCCCAGCGCGTGGTAGATCGTGGCGGCGACATCTTCTGGAGTGACCGGATTGCTGTCGGGATAAGCCGCGAATCGATCGGACGAACCGTACAGCAAGCCGCCTTGAATTCCGGCACCCGCCATGAGCACGGTGTAGCAATGCGGCCAATGATCGCGTCCGGCCGCAGTCGCGCCGGCACCGGACGTGCCAGCCCCAACCATGCCTTCAGCTTCGGCCTGTTTGGCTTCGTTTTGCTTTCACTTTCCTCTTGATGCTGTCGCGGCTCCGCCGCTGGAAAACCAGGCAATGTCTTCCACTCCGGAACAAACCTGCGCCAGACTTTCGGTCGGTGAACACCAGCTTTTTAACAGCCCAGCCTTAACCCGCATCCGGCGGATTCAATGTGGCGTCCGTATTCATCAACGTCGCGAACGCCAAGTTCCACGGCGGACGCAGGAAGCCCAATGCTCGCACATCCTCGAACCAGAATCCAAACGGCGAGCGTCGTGAGAATGTGCTGCCTCCGAGCGTGCGACACAACCGCGTCATCACGGACTCGGACAATTCCGCGATCGCGGTCTTGCCCAACAGCACGTCTCGCCGCGGATCGGCCTGCGTCTCGACTGCGTCCAGCATCCCGTTCAACGCCTGGCCGATCAGCCAATGTTCGGTTTGGGCTCGCGTCCATTCGACTTTTTCGAACGCGCCGATGTTAAGAGGCTTCAGAATCTGCGATGCCGTGTGCATGGCTTCGTCGATGATGCCCACGATCACGGCCGTGAACAGGCAGCCGATGAACCCACCAGCCCGTTGCGCGACATTCAATAGATTGTTGGTCCAGGCCATGCGAGTCGCCGGGAAGGCCGTGAACTCCATCGCGTGGCTTTGCGTGGCCGTCATGCCTTGGCCGTCCCATTCGGCAATTAGCTTGAGGCCCGTGGAATTGTCCCACGGTACGTCTCGAACATCGACGAAGAACCAGTCAGCGTCTTGTTCGCCGTCCGGAACGGCTGTGGTCACCATCACCGACATGACTCCAGACCCGCTGCCGAAGTGCTTCTGCCCAGTGAGCTTGTAGTCCAATCCGTTAGTGCGAATCGCGGTGGCACGGGACCGAGTGATGTCGCCGCCGCTGCCGGGTTCAGAGGTGATCGTGCCCCACCATTGCCCGGCGACAACGGAATCGACGATGGCTGCGCGTTGAGCCTGCCATGAAACGTCGGTTGCGAGTTCGTCGGGAGCAGTCAGCCAATAAGACAACACGGCCGGATGCATGGCCGCCACCAATGCCACGGACGAATCGCCTCGGGCCAAGCTGCGATACACGTCGCAAATCGGCCGAGCGGTGGTCGCGACCGATTCCCACAAGCCTCCACGATCACGCGGAAGGCCGAACAGCGTCAGGCCAGCCTCGTGGAGCCGTTCGAAATCGACCGGGTCAAGCTCGCGGCGAGCCTGCCGGTCTCGACGTTGTTCGGCGAATTGACCGGCGATGTTTTTGATGTTGTCGTGCAGCGTCGAGATGTCCATCGAGTCATCCGGTGGGCGAGTGGGCGAATTCCGATGCCGCAGTGTGATGCATCGAGGATTTGGCTCAAGTGGCGTCGGCGGATTTGGCCGCAAAACTGAGCGACTCGAATCCCACCTGCTGACAAAGGTCGTAGGTCCGAATGACATCGCCGAGCGGCACGGTGTCTTCAATGTCGAGAATGACCGGATTGGTCTTGCTCACACTCCCGATCAGTTTCAACTGCCGGCTCAGCAACGTGAAGTCGGTGTAGTCCGTGTGGTTGAGCTGAATTACGGTGACTTTGCCGATGCGTTGCAGACGCAACCAGATTTCCTCGTCCCAGATCTCGCGTTCCAGCGGTTCGACGACTTTCGCGCTGCTACCAGGGGCTTCGAGGTCGGCGGAGAGGATCAACTCACGAACTTGCCCGATTGATGCGCAGACGAAAAAGACCAGCAATAAGAAAACGACATCGATCATCGGCGTCATGGCCATGCTGTCGTTGACCGAGCGGCGATTCGTGGATGAGGGGACTCGCATGAAACCAGCGTCCTGCTTGGGTTGTTGGGGGAAGGGTCGGGTGGTTCAAGCAATTCAGTCCGTGCCGGACACTTCTTGGTATTGAACCGAATTTGGCGGTGTCCAACTCTTTATTCACGCACAATGCAGTTTTAAGCGCCCGCTTTTGTTACACGTATTCGTGTTCCTTGGTAGTTCAATGCTCGCGGCTCAAAACGTCAAACAATCGGCGGTGCAGGTTTCGAACGACTCGGCTGCGGTACTGGCGGTCGTTATACTCCTCGCCCATTTCTACGTACTCCATGATTCTCATTCGAAGTCGCGTTTGACCAAGTCGATGGCTTGTTTGGCCAACCGACGCGAGTGCTTTTGCTTGATCGGCGAATTCAAGAAGCGATTCAATCCGGCAACCAAGACTCGACCCGTCTGCGATGACGCAACCTTGATTTCTTCTTCGACTGCGACTGTGGTCTTCAAGAGATGCACCGCAAAAATCGGAGCGCGAAGCCCATGGTCTAAAAGACGCGGCCAGGTCTTTTGGAAAAACGCATTCGTGTCGTCTTCAAACCACTGCGTGACGTCTTGCTCGACGTTCAAGAACGCCGCATTGCGGCCGACAAAACAGGCCATTTGCGTCAGCGCTTGCGGCCACAGATGTGGATAAGTCTCGCAAAGAACGCGACACGCGTTCGCGAACGTGATTCCATGCGTCAGGCTGAGCCATCCCACACTTTGGCTGACCGGCTTGTCCCATGCCGCATCAAAGTCGATGTCGTAATACAGCAGGTTCTTGGCGAGAACATGCATCATCGCATCGAACACGCGGCCCGGCGATTCGTGATCGAAATGAACCGTCAGCCACTCGAACGCTGCTCGGAGCCCGGATGGAAACGGCATCGGCGGAAGATCACCGATCGACTCGCCTGAATTCAGCGGCGACGACTCGCGGTCGCCCACGAGTTTTTCGAGAGCCGGTGCATAGCCTCGGAATTGTGGGATGAGATCTTCGCGCGTCGAATTACACAGCAGCCTCGCCAGGGCGAGCGACAGCGGCCGAGTGACCGACGGCCCGAGTCGCTCGATGATTTGCCGAGTCTTGAAAACGTAGATCAGCGAATGCCCGAAATCGTTGTAATGAGCCAACGCAGCGGTCGTGAACGCCGATTCCAAATCGTCCCAGGGAGTTTCGGTGCCAGCGGCTCGGTGAATCATCGTTTCGGCAACGATGCGATCCTCGGATTCAACGGCCGCCAAGAATGTCGCGGCATCAAAGCCTGCCGCCGTAGTTTTGGTCGATGAGGTTGCGTAGGGATAACGCTTGTGCCGCAGCGCGTCCGCCGACATGTGCTCGACGGATTCGGCGAGACAGACAAGTTGCAGATCCCAGTCACCATCGAAGCGTCCGTACAAATCCAGCCAATCGGCCGTGCCGGCAAACGCGTGGGTGCTGCCAAATTCGAGTCGATCGTGAGCCCAGTCGATTGCCGCTCGCACTGCTTGGATCGGATCGAGGCCATTGAATTTCAATCGCGTGACTTCGCGGCAAATGCGTCCGTAGTCTTGTTCGGCGAAGGCGGCTTGCAGTCCACCGAGGATCGCGGCTTCGATCTCGTCCGGCGGCGGATCAGCGAGGTCGACCAACACGTTGTCGCCGTCGGTGCGAGTCGGATAGCGTCGGACGTTGTCACCGCCGAGCACGCATTGGCCGTCGCTCAGTTGAAACTTCCAGTTGTGCCAATTGCACGTCAGCAGACACGACGCCGGCTCAACCGAACCTTCGGACAACGGGTAGCCTTCGTGGGGGCAACGATTGTCGATGGCGTGGATGTCGGTATTGACTCGAAAGATGGCAAGTTGTTTGGAGCCGTGCTTGAACACGACAGCGCCGGAGTCCAAATCAACAAGCGTCGTCGCGGGGGTCCAGGTCATGAAATGGTCCTAGTGGATCAACTTTGATCACGATCCCAATTCAGCGAGGCTGCGAAAGAAGTCACCCAGCGGGGCTCGAACGATGGCCGTGGCCAGCGCATCGAGAGGTGTCTCGTCGCGGTTGAGGATCACCAACTTCGCCCCGCTTTCGGCCGCCATCTGTGGAAGTCCGGCTGCGGGATGGACCACCAACGACGATCCCAATGCGAAATACAATTCCGCTTGTCTCGACCAGCTTGATGCCGTGCGCAACACCTCGGTTGGCAGCGACTGGCCGAATGAGATCGTGGCGTGCTTGACGCGAGCTTTCCCGCAAGACGGGCACTCGGGAACTTTGTCTTCCGTCAGGCAGTACCGCACCCAGCGGTCCGCCGGTTCTCTCCAATCGCAGTCCATGCAGGCCACTTCGCGAGCTGTCCCATGCAGTTCGAGCACGTTTTGGCTACCGGCGGCTTGGTGCAGGCCGTCGATATTCTGAGTCACGATACCAACCAACCGGCCGTCGCGTTCCCACTCGGCGAGCGTGTGGTGCGTGATGTTGGGCTGTGCGTCGGCAAAGTCCTGATGAGCTTGGGCCTTTTGACGCCAGTACTCGTAACGCGCGTCCTCGCTGGACATGAAGTCGTCAAAATAGACCGGCTGGTTTTGAGCCCACACTCCGCCCGGTGACCGAAAGTCCGGGATGCCGCTTTCCGTGCTGATGCCGGCTCCCGTGAAGGCGACGGTCGACCGTGAGTCCGCCAAGAGTTGCCTGACTCGCTCAGCAGCCTGAGTGACGCTTGATTCATCGAATCGATCAACCATTGAATCTCCTTCGGATCACAAACAAAACTGTAAGCTGGAGTGTAATCGAAGGAGTCAAGGATTCAGGCTTCCCCGGAAACATCAGTGACGATCAAAGACATCATGCTGACCAAAACACTCACATCACTCTGCATTCGGGTTCGACTTGCCGGGATCGTGTCGGTCGTCGGTCTATGCTGTTTCGCAATCGGTTGCGGCGGCGACGATCAAGCTGCACGCGTGAAAACCGCCGCGCAACGGCTTCACGAAACACGGCTTGCGAATCCGCGGTCGCTCGTCACGGACAACAAGCGCATCACGTTGTGGTGGGATGCGGTGCCGAAGCAAATTCGTAAGAACGCCCACGCGACCGATACCAGTAACGTGCATCCGACGGACTATGTCGGCGCGGCGGCTTGCCAGAAGTGTCATCAAAAGAATTACGACGGCTGGGCAACGCATCCGCATCGCTGGATGAACGCTCTCGCCGAACCGTCAACCGTCAAGGGGGATTTCTCCGGCGTCAACATGTCGTACATGGGTGGCACAACCACGTTCCTGCGTGACGGCGATGAATTCTACATGCTGCTGGAACGCGACACGCTCAAACGCCGCTATCGAATCACGCAAACGATCGGCTCGCGGTTTTACCAGTATTACGTCGGTAAACTGATCTCTGGACCCGAGCCGACTTCCAACCCCATTTACACCACGGACCACGTGTTGCCTTTCGGGTATTGGTTGGACGAACACGAGTGGGTGCCGATCGTGCATGTCAGCAACAAGCTGCGCTACGAACCGCCGGATCGTGTGCGAGAAGACCCGTTTCTCGCCGAAGACTTCAGTCCGTACACACAATGCAATTCTTGCCACACGACGTTCGCCTTCGGTGACGTGTTGAGCCGCGACGCCAATTTGGCGAGTCGTCATGCTCCCCAACGACTGCATTGGGAACTGTATGGCTACCTGCAAAACTTTCACTCGGACCTGATTGACGGCCAACCCGCCACTGAATTCAGCGACAGCCGTCTCAAGGAACTCTCCGAGACGCTGAATCGTTTTGAGGCACCCGAACACGCGCTGAATTTGGGGATCAGTTGCGAAGCCTGTCATTTGGGAGCCAAGGCGCACGCCGAGGGCAAGGTCGAGCGGCCCGAGTTCTTCCCGCACAGCCCGCATCTGTTGACCGCAACTGAACCGGGCAGTCCCGTCGAATTCGGTCGCACCCACGCGAACGTCAATTGGGTTTGCGGCCGTTGCCACACGGGAACTCGGCCACAATTGGCCGCAGGCATGGCCACATGGAATTCGACCGAGTATTCCGATGCGATGCGCGGATCGTGTTATACAAAGCTGCAATGTATCGACTGTCACAATCCGCATCAGGCCACGGGACGCAAATGGTCGCGTTCGCCAGCGGAAGACGACGCATCGTGTCTGCGATGTCACGAAGAATTGAAGCTCACCGCAAGTTTGACGGCCCATACGCATCATGCGGCTGGGAGCGAGGGATCACGCTGCATGAATTGCCACATGCCGCGGTTGAACGAGGGTTTGCAGGATGTCGTTCGCACGCACATGATTTTCTCGCCGACCAACCGGGAAATGATCGCCAAGAATCATCCTAACGCTTGTAATCTCTGCCATGTCGACCGCTCGACAACTTGGACCACCGAGCACCTCGCCGAGTGGTACGGCGCCTCGAAAAGCGAGAAGATGGCCCCGGACGCGAATCAGTCGGCGGCTTTGACGTGGCTCAAGAGCGACAACGAAGCGGTGCGATTGATCGCAGTCGATGCAATGGTCCGAGCGAAATACGTCGATGCGTTGCCGCAAGTCCTTGAGGCACTCGACGATCCGTTCCTACTAAACCGTCAATTCGCCGGGAAGGGCATTCAGACGCTGCTGAAAGTGCGGCTGTCGGATTTCGGCTATCGGTTTTACATGATGTCCGAGGAACGACGAGAACCGATCGAACGTATTCGTCGCCATTTGCTGGAACCGAAAACTTCACAACTCGAATAAGGCCGATCGGCAGATACTTATCAGCCGGTCACCTTGCATGCGAATTATCAGACTTGGGCCTTGTTCGGCGCGTCCAACCGCTCCGTCAACACGGTCGCTCGGCGCACTTCCCGCAAGCCGAATGTGTCTTCAAGTTTCTGCGTGGTCCAAGCGCGAGACTTCGTGCGTTTCAATTCTTTGTGTTGCGGTCCAGTCATGTGGCGTCTCGGCCGCTCTTTGAACATGGCCATCCCGACGCGATTGTCGGAGCATTCAAAAATATCTGATCCTACCGTTTTCTATGTGTTCTCCACCGACCCCGCGTCACCTATTCCGAAATTCGGTT
>JAQBZS010000130.1 GCA_027622115.1 Planctomycetota bacterium
GTCAATTGCACCATGAAGTAGCCGTCGTCGCCGCGTCGATGCGGAATCACCACCACGTCGCTTTGCCGGCCGTCCACCTCGAACACCGCCTCAAAGTCGCGATCGGGCGTGTATTCCTGAGCGTTGAACTCGATGTGTGCCGCATGCTGCGTGCGGTCGATCCGCGCCGCATGCGACGGGCAATCTACCTTCCGCAGAGGCATCGCCGAATTCACCTTGAGATCAATCGACAACTCGCTGAGCGGGTTCTGCTTGAGCATCTCACTCTGCAACCCGTAGCTGTAGCGATACGAGTTACCCCGCAGCGGCAGCACTTGCGTGTACGTGATTTTGATCCGCTTTTGCGAGTGCGCGAAAATCGGAAACACGCGTGCCTTGAAGATGTTGCCTCCGTTCCATTCCAGCAGCCCGGGATCACGTTTCTCTCGCAAGATCGTTTCGTAGATCTCGCGAGCCCGTTGTTTCTCGACCACATCGGCTTCCACCAATTCGTTGCCGATCCACATCCCGAATCCCGAAATCGACGCGTCCTGCGGCAGCGGAAAATAGAACACGCCCTCCAGGCGCCGGTTGGTATGGTTGACGAACGACTCTTCGATCGTCGTTCGCGCGATCTGGTCCCGGATTTCGACGGTGACTTTGTGATAGCCCACCGTCAGCGGCACGTCTCGCCCATCGACGTTGGCGATCAGCGACCCGAGTGATTCATCGCTCTGCGTGCCTTCGAAACCAGCCAGCCACATCGGCGTGTGCGTCAGCAACTTGAACGCGTCGCCGACCAACCGCAGCAACTGCTGGCCCTCGACCTTGAGTGACTCCGCCTTGCCCGCGAACACCTCGAACGCTTGAGCTTTGTCGGTCTGCACCTTCACTTGACCGCGATGCACGCGAGCCTGCTGTTTGTCGATGAGTTCCACGAGCGACCCCGGCCCGAGCGTCAACGTGGCGTGCTCATCAACCCGCACCGCCACGGCATTCGGCCCGCGAGGATCGGTTCGCAACCAATCGCCGCGTTTGAGAATCATCTGCCGCGACACTGGCGTCCATCGCTCGTGCATCACCGGTTTGACGGTGACGATGCCCTCGCTGTCCACAATTTTGCCTATGCGGTAGTCCTCGGTCAGCGACTTGGCCACGACAAACAGCGAGTCGTCCAGCGGCTCGTCAAACGCTTCGACTTCAAGTTCGCATAGCACAACCGGCTTTGTGAGTTCATCGATCTCAACCGAAAACACGCGGATCGACCGCAACCGAGCATCGTCCTTGGACACAACGGCTTCGATCGCCACATCGTGCGAGCCACGTTTGCCGCGCAGGTTGTAGACATAGCTGGCCGTGGTCTTCGAGCCTTCGATCGGCTCGATCTTCGACACCGCTTCACGATCGGCCGCGACACCGAGCAACTCAAACAGATCGAGCCCGTCGTCATCGAACAAGACCAACTGATCCGTGGTGAACCGCTGAGTCCGTTCATCGACACGCCAAAGCTTGTCGCCTCTTACGATTTGGAAGTGACCCTCGGACTCCACCCACCGCAGCGAGTCGCCGCCGAGCACGAACACCTGCTGCGTTCGCCCATTCTGAGTGACATGCAACTTAAGCGACTTCGCGCCTTGTACGGTTTTGACGACGTCGCCAAACGTCGGAGCGGCGGACAACGACGATTGCCACAACCAAGTCCCAACAAGCCCCAAGACCACGACCGCCGTCAGACTCGGAAGCCACCGCCGAGCCATCCCGCGTTCAACACCCGCAGCGCGAACCACGGCAACGCCGTTCTTGGTTGTGTTCTCGCGACCGATGGATGCGTCATCACCAGCGGCCTCAAACTCGCTGCGCGATTCCGCCCGCAATTCATCGCGAACGTCGTCCCCGGGCAAGACCAGCCCCTGATCGGTCAACCGCAATGCTTCAGCCAACCGCTCTTCGTTCACATCCGGCGACGCCTCAGCTTCCGCCCCGTCAGTCCGCAAGTCGTCAGACATCGCTAGCCCCTCACACAATCGTTGGCGATTGGAAACAAACTCCAATCATCCATGTGCGCGAGCGGGCGGAAGTGTGTCGCGAAAAGTTCAAACAATCACGGAGCAGCGCCCAATGGCCCCAAAGTTGTTGTGGATCAGCCGGAACGCGCTAACCCATCGCTTGGTAAACAGGATCTCTTGAAGAATCTGCTCGCGCGACTGCAGGGATATCAAGTCTGGTTGCCGACCACCTGGCGCGTCATTGTGGTGATCGATCGTGACGATGAAGATTGCGTGGAATTGAAGACCAAGCTCGAATCCATCGCTCGGGAGGCCGGATTGGCGACAAAAACGTCGGCTGCTTCTTCGAATTGGCAAGTGGTCAACCGCCTAGCGATTGAAGAACTTGAAGCTTGGTTTCTGGGAGGTATGGATGCGGTCCGCAGCGTTTTTTCGAGAGTGCCCTCAACCATTGAACGCCGAACTCGATATCGCGACGCCGATGGCGTTCGAGGAGGCACCTGGGAAGCACTTGAACGGATTCTCCAAAGGGCAGGCTATTACACTAAGAAACGCTGTTCACCAACCTGGAATTCCGCGCGTTGATCGATCGGCACGCAGGTGACGCCAATCCAGATTCCGTTGGTCGAGTCCAAGTTTTCAACTCCCGCTCCTTGTCAGGCGGCGCGCCGAACGGATTTCTCCCCCGCGATCCCCTTGAGGTATTCCTGCATGCGTCCGTAAACGTGCTCGGCCACAAATTGTTTAAAGTAGAGGCGGAAGGCGTTCTGGGACATTGCTTCGCGAAGAGCCGGTTCGGCGCGCAGTCTCCGGATCACGTTGACCAACTGCTCGGGCTTTTGGCTTTCGTACGTCAGTCCGCACGAATTCTCCGACAGCAACCGAGCCAACACGCCCGGAAGACTCGAAACGATTGGTAGCCCGGCAGAGAGGTACTCGATCGGCTTGTTGGGCAAGTTCTGCACAAAGTTGGCGACGTTGACGTACGGAGCGAGCCCAACCGTTGATCGCCGCAACAACGTCCAGATTTGGTCGGCCGAGATCCAACCGGGCAGCAACACATTCGGACAGTCGGCCGCCAATTGGCGATACAAATTCAGCTTTGGCCCCGATCCGCAAATCACGAACTTGGCTGCCTCGCCGCTGGCCTGCATCATTCTGGCCGCTTCAATGACGGTCTCGATCTCGAAACAGCGAGACATCATGCCGAACCAACAGGCTACAAACTCATCGCCGTCTGACGTGACTCCGAGCAGATCCCAAAACATCTCGGCGCTGGCGCGATCGCAATCGTTGGGCGTGCGCTCGACGTAGCCCATGGGGAACGGTTGATCGAGCGGTGTTCGGTCTCGACCCGCGTAATTGATGCCCCAGTCGATGAATTCGTCGGTCAACCCGGTGATTGCGGTGGCTCGCGTACATGCCAGTCGTGCTTGACGAAACATCGAACGCATGGCCAGACGCGCGACGGGACGGACAATTCGCGGCAACAAGCTCAACAATTCGTCCGGCCACAAATCTCGCACATCCAGCACCACGGGCACGTTCCATTCGGCACCCAAGAGAGTGGCTTCGTCGCACAATTCCAGTGTCGGCAGCGAACACAGAATCACGTCCGGGCGATCGTAAGTCCGAGCGATCTGCCGGAACTTTTGCGCGACGACTTGATGGTTGCGAAATCGAGCCGTCGAGACGTGGCGTTTGTAGCTGGAGCCGTGCAGCAGTTGCAGCCGGTAGTTGTCTTGCAGTTGAAACTGGGAGTCGGTGTCGACACGTTGCGTCTTATTGACGTGATCGAACGACGACGACCAGAACACCACGTCATGGCCGTTTCGCGCCATCAGGTCCGCGAGAATCCCCGTGCGAAACAGTCGCTCCTTGCCGTCGTTGTCGATCGGCAACGGTTCTCCGACTGTGATGAGCCATACATGCATTGATTGAGAATCCTTCTACAATCTCATTCGAAACGTGCGGGACTCTACGAGAGGTTTCGAAATCGTGACAACGTCAATCGGTCGCCAGGAGAAAACAGTGACGGGCATTCAAACTTCGGATCACAGTCTCGATGTCGACCAAGCGGTGCGTTCGCGCTACAGCGACGCCGCTCAGGAAATGGAGCCGCAATTGTGCTGCCCGGTCGACTACGACTCGCGGTATCTCGAAGCCATCCCGGCCGAAATCTTGGAACGCGACTACGGGTGCGGCGATCCGTCACGGCACGTGCAACAGGGTGACGTGGTACTCGATCTCGGCTCGGGCGGCGGCAAGATTTGTTACATCGCGTCGCAAGTCGTTGGTGCCGAGGGTCGAGTGATTGGAGTCGACTACAACGAAGACATGTTGGATTTGGCCAATCGACATCGTGCGGAGATCGGCGACACGCTGGGATATCACAATGTCGAGTTTCGCAAAGGTCGGATTCAAGACCTGCAACTCGATCTTGGTCTGCTGGAGGAACAACTGGCACAACACCCGGTGGCGACGAGCAGCGATTATGTGCGGCTGGAAGAACTCACCGACTCCCTTAGAAAATCGGCACCGCTGGTTCAGGCCGATTCCGTGGACGTCGTCGTGTCAAATTGCGTGTTGAATCTTGTGCGACCGGCCGATCGAAACCAGTTGTTTCGCGAGGTGATGCGAGTCCTGAAGCGGGGCGGTCGAGCGGTGATCAGCGATATCGTGTCGGACGAGGACGTACCCACTGCGTTGCAAAACGACCCAAAGTTGTGGAGTGGCTGCATCAGCGGCGCGTTTCGAGAAGACGCGTTTCTCGCCGCGTTCGAAGATGCCGGGTTTTACGGTATCGAAATCCTCGAACGTCAAGCGGAGCCGTGGGCCATCGTCGAGGGCATTGAATTCCGCAGCCTCACCGTACGAGCCTGGAAGGGCAAAGATGGTCCGTGTTTCGATCAGAAGCAGGCGGTGGTTTATCGCGGGCCGTGGAAGGCGGTGATCGATGACGACGGGCACACGCTTTATCGCGGCCAGCGGACGGCGACATGCGGCAAGACGTTCGACATTTACACCAAGCCACCGTACGCCGACCAATTCATTGGAGTCGAGCCGGCTCAGCCAGTTCCCCTCGAGTCCGCGAAGGGTTTTGACTGCAGCCAAGATACTTTACGCGATCCGCGAGAAACGAAGGCCACGCGCGAAGTATCGCGGAATCCGTTGACCATCATGCCCAGCGGAGACTGTTGCGGACCAAACTGTTGCTGACTCGATTCCAGATCACGCTCTACGACCATGAAGAATTCGAGCGAGGAGTGCGACCCACGGATCCAGAACAACCACAAATTGGCGGCAATGGAGCACGCCGCAGTACGACGCGGCTCGACCGCAACCGTGAGCCGCGACGCGTAAGCGTCCGGGCACCGACCTGTGCCCGAGGCCTTACGGCCAACGGCTCACCCAGCGAACCCCTAGTTTTGAACCGAGAAAACCGATGACAAATCACTTCACGATGGCAGTTCGCTCGACCTTCCTTTTGTTGGCTATGTGCAGCCTGCTGCCGGCCGACGTCAAGCAACTCGGCAAGCCGGTTGATTTCGCTCGTGACATTCTGCCCATCCTTTCGAACAAATGCTTTGTCTGTCACGGACCCGACGGCAAGGCGAAGGAACAACTGCGTTTGGATTCATTCGCGGCCGCCACTCTGGAAATCGACGGCCATCGGGCGATCAATCCTGCCGATCCTGCCAAGAGCGGGATCCTCGTGCGGATTCACTCGAAAGACGAACCCATGCCGCCGGCCGATGCCGAGAAGCAACTCACGGCGAGCGAACGGGAACTGTTGACTCGCTGGGTCAAACAAGGTGGGACGTACGCCAAGCATTGGGCCTTCGTGCCGCCACGAAAAGTTTCCGCGCCCGACAAAGGGAACCAATCTGAAATCGATGCTTGGACTGCCGCGCGACTTCGCGAAAAAGAACTCGACTTCGCCCCGGCAGCCGATCTGGCCACGTTGGCTCGGCGAGCCTCGCTGGTGTTGACCGGGTTGCCGCCGGAACCGGATCAACTCGCCGCGTTTCTCGCCGACAAACGGCCCGATGCGTACGCACGATTCGTCGACCGGTTGCTGGCGAGCCCGCGCTTCGGAGAACACCAGGCTCGCTATTGGTTGGACGCCGTGCGATACGGCGACACCCACGGCCTGCATCTCGACAACCGCCGCGGCATCTATCCGTATCGGGATTGGGTGGTCATGGCGTTGAATAGCAATCTGCCGTTGAACGAATTTATCACCTGGCAACTGGCCGGTGACTTGCTGCCGAATCCGACGCTCGCGCAACGAGTCGCCACCGGCTTCGTGCGGATGAACCCATCCACGGCCGAGGGCGGAGCGATTCCCGCCGAGTTCCAAGCGAAGAACAACTTCGATCGCGTTGAAACGCTGGGAACCGTGCTGCTGGGCATGTCGCTGACGTGTGCCCGCTGTCACACGCACAAGTACGACCCGATTCCGCAGACGGAGTACTACCGGCTGATGGCGTTTTTCAACAGCACGGCCGAAAACGCAATGGACGGGAACGCATACATCTACGGCCCCGTGGTCAAGGCACCGCCCAATCAGGCGGCGTGGGTCGATTGGCAGGCACTGGAAACGGCCCGAGACACCGTGTTGAAACAGGCGTCGGCCAAGATCTTGAAACTTGATCTGCCCAGCGTCGATGACGACAAGTGGAAAAGAGCGAGTCAACAAGAACGACTGCTGATCTTGAAGGCCGATCAGGGCTCGTTCGCGAGTCTTGCGTTGCAGAAGCCGGCGTCCGATATCCTTGAGAAATTGGCCAATCTCGAAAAGACGTTTACGACCACGCTGGTCGCTCAAGAATTGCCTTCAGCCCGCAAAACGCATTTGCTGAAGCGGGGAGAATACAACTTGCCGGTGGGTGATCCGCTTGAGCCCGGCATCCTGAATGTGATGACCGCTTTCCCCGCAGCCGCGCCGCGTAACCGCTTGGGATTGGCTCGCTGGCTGACATCGCGCGAGCATCCATTGGTTAGCCGCGTATTGATCAATCGCGTGTGGCAGCGAGTCTTCGGCGATGGGCTCGTGCGAACTCCCGAAGATTTTGGGCTGCAAGGCCAACAGCCGACGCATCCACAACTGCTCGACTGGCTGGCGGTCGAGTTGCAGGACAGCGGCTGGGACTTGAAGCACATGTTGCGGTTGATGGTCAACAGCCGCACGTTTCGGCAGCAGTCGACCTGGAGAATCGATGTTGACGATCCGGAGAATCGGCTGCTGGCGCGAGGCCCCAGTCATCGATTGGACGCCGAAGTGGTCCGCGACATCGCGCTGTGGGCCAGTCGGTTGCTCGATCCGCACATGGGTGGCGAAGGCGTCAAACCGTATCAGCCGAGCGGTATGTGGCTGGCTTTGGCACATCCCGGCAGCAACACGAAGAAGTACGTCGCAGACAAGGGACAAAAGACGTATCGCCGCAGTCTGTATGTGTATTGGAAGCGAACCAGTCCGCACCCGATGATGACGCTGTTCGATGCTCCCAGCCGTGAATCCAGTTGCGTGCGACGCTCTCGCACCAACACGGCACTTCAGTCGCTGGGACTGTTCAACGAGGCCCAACGGCTTGAAATGGCTCGGGCATTGGGCGAACGACTGTTGCAAGACGCTCGGACCGACGCGCAGCGACTCGACATGCTGTTCGGATTGCTGGTCTGTCGCAAGCCGAGTGACGTCGAACGCAAGGCGTGTCTGGGGCTGCTGGAGGCCATGCGCGATCGCTACAAGTCCTCGCCGAAAGACGCGGTGGCGCTGCTGTCGATCGGCGATTCGCCACGCAACGAAAAACTCGATGCCGTCGAACACGCGGCTTGGTCACAGCTTTCAATCGCGGTGCTCGCCAGCGACATCGCGATCTTGCTGTTCTGACGTTCGAGGCTCGCGACATGTTGGACAGCGCCACTTCGGCATTCGCTCGTTTAACTAAAGACATCCAAAACGCGTTTCCGGATGACGAGTCCGTTTCGCGGAGATTGGAAGAACTGGATTGGAGTCTTGCCGCGTTGTGGAAGGATCCGCCCGTCGGCACCTCGCAAGACGTCGGGACACTGCTTCAGAGATTCGGACTTCAGGCACACGTGCAGCCGTTCTTGGAGCGACTTTGAGACCCGCCAGGAGTGTTTTCGCGGATCTTTGAATCGCGGCACCAACGTCACGACTCCGAAGTAGTCCGACGCATCGTCACTTCTTCTTCGCGGTGTCGGCCTTGGGTGCCGGAACTTTTTCCGTCATCTGACTGATGCGAATGTGCCCGTCGTGGTGTGCAGTCGCGACTTGCAATCCGTTGGGATGCATCGACATGTCGCGCGCCGTATCCGGTAGTTTGAGTGTGTGGTACGGCTTGTCTTCGGCAGTCTTGAAGAACAACAGATACCCACCGCCGCTGCCGCCGCACGCCGCGACTTCGGTGCCGTCCGCCAGGAATTCCACTTGCCATCCGATGGCTTTGATGCCTGCTCCGGGCTGGGCTCGGAGTTTCTTGCCGTCTTCCCAATTGAACAGGACGACGATCGGCTCGTTGACCGCGCCCAGTGGATTGGTGGCTTTGTGCAAGCCGATACACGCAATCGTCTTGCCGTCCGGGCTCAGGGCGATGTCGCGAACACCGCCGTAGTGCACTTGTTGGCCGCCGTTGTAAGTATGCAGTTCCTTGGCATCGAAGGTTCGGAGCAGCTTGCCGTCGGCGACATTCCACTGATGGACCTTTCCATCCAGATCACCCGATAGCAACACATTCTCTTTGGGGTGGAAGAACACGCTGTAGACGTCGCGTTCATGCCCGACGAACTGCCGTACCAATTTCCCGTTCGGATCCCAAATCTTGACCACTTTGTCGTTGCCGCCGGTGGCGATCAGCGAGCCGTCCGGCTTCACGTCGATCGATCGAATCCAGCCCTTGTGCGCCACGACTTCCCGGATGGGAGTCGGTTTCTCGGCGGCCGTGGGCCAGAAGATCAAGCGGTCGTCGCAACCGGCCGAAATCACGGTTTCGCCGTCGGGAAGAAACGCGATGTCCTTGATCCAACTGTCATGCGCGGGCCAGGCGATCTTCTTGCCGTCCTTGAGATCCCAGCGCTGCAACGAGAAGTCTTCGGAACTGCTGACGAGATACTGTCCCGTGGGATCGAAACAGCACGCAATCATCGGCCGTCCGTGCTTCCACTGGTGCAGGATGTGGGTTTTGTTCGTTTCGAGCTTCATGGCAACTCCGACTATGAAAGAAGCCCGGCCTCGCGTGGAAGACCGGGCTTTCCGATTGGCGATCCACGAGCGGTTACATGATCAATTCACTGATGCCGACTGCGGCGGGATCGGCGAGCAGTTGGGCTCGACCGCCGATGTCGAAGGTGCCTCGTGAATCCAGTCCCACTGCGGACAGATACGTGTGGAACAAGTCGCCATGATCGACTTCACGCTCAATGACCTTCGTCCCATTCGCGTTGGTTTTGCCGACAACCGCGCCGGGTTTCACCTTCGCACCACCCAAGCACACACTCCAAGCCGTGCCCCAGTGGTCTCGGCCGTAGTACTTGTTGATCCGCGGCGTGCGACCGAATTCAGACATCACGACGACGAGCGTGGTTTCCAACATACCGCGTTCATGCAGATCACCGATCAAGGCCGCATAAGCTTGGTCGAATTCGCCAAGCTGTTCGAAGTGGAAGTTGAAGTTCTCGTTATGCGTGTCGTAGTTCGAGTGAGACACTTGGACGAACGGGATGTTGTTCTCCAACAACCGCCGAGCCATCAGGCATTGGTTGCCCAGTTGATGCTTACCGTACTTCTCGTGCTCTTTGGCCGGTTCCTTCGAGACGTCGAACACGTCGCGGCGTTCCATCAGTTGCAGGGCCTGTTCATAGCTCTGCGTGTAGATGTCGGTCTTCGCCGTCCGGCGTTCTTTCAAGAAGTGGTCGTTGGCCTTGCGACGGAATTTGTTCCGCAACGCATCCGTTTCAGCGGCGAGGTTTGTCGCGCGAGCCGAGTTGGCCGGAGGCTTGCCGTTGACGCCGACCGACGCGTACTTCGGGCCGAGATACGCGGCATCGCTGCCTCGCGAGCCGCCACCGACACGGATGTGGCCGGGCAACGGATTGTCGGGTCGTTCGAGGCCCTTGGCACAAACGGCACCCAAATGCGGGTATTCGACACCCGGCATCTGGTTTCGGCCGTAAGTCATCTGGTAGTTGCCCTTGCCGTGGTCGCCGTTCTTGGTGTCGATGCTGCGAACGAGAGCCAGCTTGTCCATGTGTTGCGCCGTGAGCGGCAACAATTCGCAGATATGCGTGCCGGGAACCGACGTGGGGATCGCACGGAACGGGCCGCCGGTGTCTGTCTTGGGCTTCGGATCCCACGTCTCAAGCTGACTCACGCCGCCGGACATGTAGATCACCATGACACGCATGTCCTTGCGTTTGAGTTCCGCCGCCGCTGCGGGACTGGTGAGTGCCCCCAATCCGCCGACAACGACTCCACCCGTCAACGTGCCGAGAAACTGGCGTCGAGCCATCACGTGTGCATCGGACTGACACGAATAGGTGCATTTCATGATTCGAACCTTTGAGTTGGGTAATTGAGATTTACAAGACGGGCATTCCTGCCTGTCGCCGGTTTGTTGTCGTTATTTTCTTGCGCATTTTGTAGGCCGGAACAAGCTTTGCGCAGTTCCGGCAAGTGTTGAGACCAAATGCCGGAACTGCGCGACGCTTGTTTCCGCCTACAGAATTGCCAAATCTGAACGCGGCGAGATTAAACGGTCGGTAGCGGCAATCGTTGAATACTTCACACAATGCAAGGCAGTTGTGTCGTCACGCGTGTTTTGATTGAGGCACCGGGCACAGCGACACACGGGAATGCCATGCAAATCAACGCTCTGATCCTTGGACTGGCGACTTCGGCCGAATGCGACCCCATTGGCCGACTCGTGGATGCACTGGCCTCTTCGGTCCAGCGCCGCTCGCGAATTGATGATCTCCAAACAGCGATCGACGACGACTGGTTCCCGGATCTCGTTATCGTCCTGCAACATTGGTCGGACGAGTACGCGGCGCAAGACATCGCGACTGCGCTGGCCCGGTTTCCGTTGGCGCGCTGGGTCTGTTGCTACGGGACGTGGTGTGAGTCGGACGGGCGCAATCGACCGGACGCCTGGCCCACGGCGATTCGTGTTCCGATGCGTCGGGCTTGTGCTCGGCTTCAGCAAGAAGCGCGCGTGTTGACCGGCCAAGCTTCGCCGATCCCGCTCACGGCGGCTCGTGATGAAGTCTTCGCATTCGACTTCGACCATGCTCCAACCGCGTCGCTGGCCGAACGGCGCGTGTTGGTGTCGTCGCCCGACCGAGCCCTGCACACCATGCTCTCCGACGTCGCGCGGACCTACGGGGCGAAGTTGCTTTTGCCGGGCGACGGCATTCCCGACATCATCCTGTGCGACGCCGATCCTTGGACGCACCGGCAAGATGTGCTTAGCGAAC